>JASFGZ010000553.1:0-3349 GCA_050123495.1 Desulfobacterales bacterium | reverse complement strand
AATTTGAAGTAATTCGTTGCATAACAGCCTGCCGTATCCCATCGCCCTTTTGGAAGGATCAACTATTATTCTGGCTAAGTGCAGATAGCCGTTTTCTTTTGTTAAAAGTTGCCCAAATGCAATAATGGCTTCTGTTTTTATCAAACAATATGAGTTATTAGCCGAAAACCCGATGTCTTTTGAAAGGCTTTCAATACTCAGAGGAAATCTAACCTTCGGACCTGCCCAACGCTTGCATGTAGGTTTATCCGGGATCCATGAAATGATAGCTTTTAAATCCGTTATTTTTGCTTTTCGTAAATTCATTTGAATAACTGTCATTGGATATGTATTCGCAATAACGTAATTCTGTTTCGCATGGCCCATCGTTGTAATGCGCCATTGAGTTGATTGAGAATTGGTCGAAGTGCCGCGTTGTAAAATCGACCGTGATAATTGATCCAGCCCTGAATCATTGGATTGAACATGCCGGCCGGATCTTTAATCGACTTGGCGGCCATGCGGTGAATCCGCCAACCTCTGATTGTTCTGCGCATGGATTTGGCCGCCTTATCGCTCACTGCTGGAAGAAAACCCACAAAGAATTTTCCAGAACGATCTTTCGATAGCCCGGGTCGAAACGTGTCCCCCAGAATATCAAATTTCACGTCCGGATAGTTCCCTTTCCTGGATCAGCCCTTACAGTAGACAATCTTCGTCTTTGCAGGGTTCAGTTCCAGCCCACACTGCTTGAGATGCTTCTTTATGACCGTCTTAATCCAGACCGATAGCCATACGAGTCCGTATGAAAATAACGATCCACTTCCGGTTCAAAGTGCATTTTGGCTACCTTCCGGACTCATCTTTTTCAATCCTTTCTACCGAATCATCCACACGCATTGATATTGTTTATTCCATGGCCAACTGACTTCTCAGAATTGCATCACTAGAATACGGAAGCAAGTTTGTATTGCACAAACTGAAAAAATGTTCTAATGCCGGAATCACCCCAGAGCCGGTCAGAAAGGTCCTTATGCACGATATACATTGTGTCGCCGAAATCCCAGAAAACAATAGTTTTCCCCCTGGGTTTGAACTTGAGCAGGTCATCTATATTGCGCAGGTTGGCAACATACAGCATGAGGTAGTCTGCCTGGGTAGCGCTGATATCCGCATACAGCTTTTTCGTCAGGCCGTCGAAAGGCAGATATGTTGATGATGTCAGCCAGAACACTTGACCGGTTGGTATGTCAGGATAATTTCGGGTTACGTACTTGACTACATTGCTGGAAATGGAGCTTATCAATACGTCGTTATCGCGTTTGCGGGCCTGAATATCAGCTATGATCTCATCGACCAGGCGCTCGTCTTTTTGATTGTCTCCCTGCGATTTTATTTCAATGTTAAGTTTCTTTTTTAGAATGCCGATGACTTCATCATAGGCAGCGATTTCTCCGCGGGTTATTTTGGATAGTTCTGCAAATGTCGTATTGCCTATTGCGCTCATTTTGCCATACAATCTGAGCATCCTTTTGTCATGATAGACAACTATCCTTCTGTCTTTTGAGTATTGAACGTCGAACTCGATAAAAGCATATTTGCTGTTTTTGTCTGCGGCCTCAAGCGCCGCGATTGTATTCTCCCTATGTTCTTCAGATGCGCCACGATGCGCCCCGGCCGTGCATCTGTATCCGTAACGGCCTCGATTGTTTATTCCCTCCTGTTCAAGAATTTCGTCGAGGCTTGTTGCGTAGGGCGGCATGGCGCAACCGCTTACCATTGCTGCAAGCAAGATCAATGCGGAGATCGGGAAAAAACGGTGTTCTTTGGGGGACCGATTCCGATCGAATGCTGATACGGCTGTGCCGCTTGCGCGCATGTAAAGGATTTCATCCTGCAGGAAAATCCCACGGGATACGAAGCGGCGGATGATAGAAACGAATTTAGGCAATATTGAAACGGCTTTCGCGGTCATCATTTCTAAAGATTGAAAATTAAAGATCTGGTTGATTATAGATTTTATCCCTATATGGGATTTTAGGTAGATTCTACATAAGATCACAGATTAATATATTTCCGACTAAAATTTAATTTCTTGGGTAAATGATTTCAATCAGAAAACTTAACTATTTAGGAACTGCTATGTATTTGAAACGTCATTAAGTTAATCAGTTTTTATTTATCAATTAGCACATACTGATTTTTTTGCCAAACTGAGCGAAAGGGCAACTGTCGGTAGAAAAATGTTTAGCTTGGCCGCCGGCCGGATCAACCTTATCGCGGAGGACCCGGCTTTCAACCGGGGTATAGCGCTCTAAATTTGCGATCGACACCTCGCGCAATCCCGACGCATGCATTGCTGAAATATTGGCTTTGAAATATAAAGTTTGGTGATTTATTTGTGCTTTTTATTGACGGTCCTAATTTTTGCTTAATTCTGAAAATAACTTTTCTAATTTTTGTCTGTGTTTGGAAGTTGCTTTCTCAAGCCCGGCTCGAATCTGCGCGTGTGTGTCATCAGCCAAATCAAAAATCTCGAAAAATTTATTTTCAATCATCGATTTCTCGACGTCCAGCGCAATCGAGGCTGCATTCAGCAATGAGAGTTTGCCATTTTTACTGGCTTCGGTTTGTTTTTCAAGGTGAGAAATTGATGTTTTAACGACCTGATGGTTCAATTTAAAATCGGATGAACCAATACGGCCGTTTTTATAGTGCCGCGCTAAAGATGTGATCCACTTGGCGTGCATTGCTTCCTCACGGGCGAGGTCAGACCAAAATTGCCGATGATTCGGGTGCGACTTTGCAAATTGCCGGTACATTTTTTCCAGGTTGAGTTCGTGTCTGATGATTTCTTGAACTAGTTCGATTACATCGCCTGACTGCATAGGGTTTTCTCCTTCACCGGCTTTAACAGAAATGTCTTGTCTGAAAATATTTTCGGCAATTTAGCTGGGAAACTTAATAATGAATCTGCATATTAAAAAGGGTGTTGATGACAGTGTTCGGGGTATTGGGAAGGTCGCTAAGTTAATACCTGAATCTTGCATGAAAATAGATGAGAATCTTTTTGTTATTTAAATGTAGCAGGTTCGTACAAGAATAGCATACAATCCATTTTACTTAAAAAGTAAAGCGGTAGCTGATGTTGCGGGTCGGCCAGCTACATGTTTCAATTGATGATCGACAATGTCTGTCTAGGCTTTTCGAAGCCGGCACTGAAGCGATTTCTGGTCGGGGTACCCCATGATGGGTTCGCGACAGGCGACGTCTGTGAGCAGATTGGCGTTGGCCTCACCCCCCCACCCGTGGGGCGCCAGCACGACCCCTTCGGCCACCCGTTTGTCCACGCAGGCCTTCATTTTGACCC
>JASFGZ010000552.1:0-3368 GCA_050123495.1 Desulfobacterales bacterium | reverse complement strand
AGGTTCAGACCGGTCGTTTTCGCGCAATGATGGAAGTTGCGCTGATTAACGAAGGCCCGGTGACGATCATCGTCGAAAGTCCCTAATGATGCGATTTCAGCTAAAACACCTTTTTGTTGCTATTTGGCACCACCATCCCCGGCGAAAAATTATCACGTGGCTTTTTTTGCTGGGAATTTTTACGAGCATCCTGTCGAACCCGTTGCACCTCTTCGCCCAGGATCCGGACGAACTGGATCGTCTTATCGGCAAGAATGACGCCATCCTCGTCAGCGACCCCCAGGGGCAAATTTTATTGGCGAAAAATGCCGATAAAAAACGGATCCCGGCTTCGATTTTAAAAATCTTCACCGCCCTGGTCGCCCTGCATTACCTCGGTGAAGATTACCGATTCCCGACCGAATTTTATCTGGACGAACAGTCAAATCTGAAAATCAAAGGATACGGCGATCCGCTTTTGGTCTCGGAGGTTATTGTCAAAATATCGCAGGTCCTTTCAGCGCTCTTGAAGAATTCACAACCCATGAATGATCTGGTTATAGATGACTCCTATTTTAGCCAGCCGCTCACGATCCCCGGTATCTCATCATCCTCACAGCCCTATGATGCCCCCAATGGCGCGTTATGCGTCAATTTTAATACCGTCAACTTTAAAAACACCTCCCAAGGTTATGTCAGTGGCGAACCGCAAACACCGCTGCTGCCGTTTGTGATCCAGAAAATAAAAGCATCGAAATTAAATAAAGGTCGCATCGTTTTTTCGCATAATAAAAATGAAATTGCGATCTATGCGGGCAAACTTTTTCAATATTTCCTTGATAAACAGGGAATCCGTTTCACCGGTAAGGTCAAATTGGCACGCATAAATACCCAGACCGACCGCCTGATATTCAGATACGATTCCGCATATTCGTTGGCGCAGATTGTCACCACGCTCCTGGAACACTCCAACAATTTTACGACCAACCAGTTGCTCATCGCCACCGGCGCGGAAGTCATCGGGTCACCGGGCACACTCGCCAAAGGCGTCACCATCGCACGCGACTACGCCAAAAATATGCTGGACATCGAGGATATGTCGATTGTCGAAGGCTCCGGAATATCCAGGGACAATAAAGTATCGGCGGCACAGATGGATCAGGTTCTCCAGGAGTTTCTGCCCTATCACTATCTGATGCGCCGGGAAGGAAGAGAGTACTATAAAACCGGCACGCTTTATGGCATCAGCACCCGCGCCGGCTATATCAAAAGCGCCCATGGCGGACTCTACCGGTATGTCATTATGTTCAACTCCCCGAACAAATCAACCGAATCCCTGATTCTAAGACTTTTGCGCATCCTGGATTAATTCGCGACTCATTTCAGTCGTCTATTATATTTTGTGTGAATGTAAATTTTGATAAATTTAAAATTAGATAGATATCGCACGTTCTGAGGCTAGGATGAATTTAAAGATATGCTAGAGTAATATGTACTTTTTAGATTTGAAACAATTTAAGATGACTAAAAGATATATTAAATAATTTGCGTTTATCCTTTTAGCCGAAACCAACACTCCAGCCAAAGTGTGGGTTGCGTATACATATGTTAAAATCTGTGAATACTGAAAATCTGTTGGGTGCGTCAAAGAAAAGAGCAAAATTTTGCGTTGTTTGTTTAATAGACATAATGTTTGAAAGTCGAAAAGTCTGCCCCTTGCTATGTAGGTTAAACTGTGTAGCCAATAGAAATCAAAACAGGTCAGAGCCAAAACCAAGGAGGCAGATTATGATAATTCAGCGGCATTCTTTTTCAGTCAACCTTTACGGATTAAAATAATTATTAAAAATTGTTATATGCCGACGCCCCGGGTCTTGGAGACGACCTGATCCAATATCGAAACAATATCCCCTTTGAAAGGTGGGTGTGAATTTCCAGATTTTATGACGCCCTTGCGAGCCAAATATTCCTTTAATATTCTGGGAATGTTTCCGTATTTAAGATAGAGCTTATGCGTTTCAACAATGGTGTTTTGGTGTTTTCTGACGGTTTCGATATCATCAGCTCGAAAAGCATTGTATAAATGCACACATACATCCGGAATAATGTTGGCTATGCTGGGAACAGCGCCAACTGCGCCCAATTGAAAGGCGGATAGTATCTGACTCTCATCGCCTTGGAAAATTTGAAAGGTAATGGATTGGTGTGATAATATCTGCTTTAAATAATTCAGGTTACCCGATGAATCCTTTATGCCAATAACTTTATCCATACCCGCAATCTGGTCTACTATTTCTGGAATGATATCTTTTCTTTTCCAGCGTCGTCGGACGATATCGATGTTGTTATATAGCAGAAGCGGCAAGCTTGAAACCTTGCATAAACGAGCCATGTGCTGAGGTAACTTCCTATTGCTGTGGTAAAACAGGGGGGCGACAACCAGCGCATCCGGTCTTTTAGAAAGAGCGCCTAAAATAGTGATATTTCTCACAGTCTCCTCTATGGAGTTGCCAGTAACTCCGGCAACGACATATGTCTGGTGCCTCACTTCCTCCACAACAGTTTCAACGACAGACCATTGATCTTCAGCATCAATATAAGAGAACTCACCTGTTGTGCCCATCACAAAAATGCCGTTGACTCCGGCATCAACAAGATATCTTGTCAAACTCCGGAGACTATCTTTATCTATATCGCCTTTCGATGTCAGAGGCGTCACCATCGGAACAACGATGCCTTGCAGTTTTGTTATTAAGTCAGACATGGCGAATCCTCTTCCAGGGATCGACACATCTCAAGAAGGCTATTTATTTTCCAATCCGGAGTTGCATGTTGAATATCAGCGATAACGACATCACATGGCGCAAGATCTTCAGATATTCGACGCAAATCCAATGCGATAGATTCCAGCGGTTTTTCCAACAGGGCCATCGGGGAGTATAATACAGCCCGCCTTGTTTTCGGAAATATCTCTTTGACTCTTACCAGGTCTGAATTCATGCCCATGTCCAGGTAGCCTAATTTGGGGAGCCGGCGCAAAGCATCGATGTATGGTGTGATATCCCAATTGCAGGTGTGAACACCAAATCTTTCGAAATTTGAGGCTATCTTTTTGTCGTATGGAAATACGAACTCGCTGTACATATCAGGAGAAATCATATTCATGACACAGTTGCTTACACTAAGTTGATTGATATAGAATCCGGACATTCTTTGACGCTCCTGAACCATTTGAGCAAACCGGATCATGACATCACATATGGTGGAAAAAAACTGATGGACGAAATCAGGCCTGTCAGTAAAATCGGTAAAGATATCCTGGCCCCTCAAATGGAAGGCATTATTCAAAATTCCTTGCCAGTTCAGGTATCCGTGAATCTTTCCCCATT
>JASFGZ010000551.1:0-3408 GCA_050123495.1 Desulfobacterales bacterium | reverse complement strand
TTTGATATATAATAATTTGTATACTCACATCCGCTTCTAATAAAATTAAACCGAAAAGGAGTAACTTGATGCCGTTATTTGGTAAGAAGAAAAAAGAAAACAAACCGCAACCACCCGAACCTGCTGCGTCGAAGAAGGAAACAACATATTTTGGCAAAAATTTAAGGATTAAAGGACGCGTCTCGGGCAATGGCAATATTATCATATTAGGCGCCCTTGACGGTGAATTTAATCTGAAAGGCCGGGTAAAAGTCGCCCAGCCGGCCAAAATCAAAGGTCAGGTAAAAGCAGACGTCATATCGGTTAATGGAAACGTGCAGGGAAGCCTGGTGGCCCAGGAGCGGGTCCATCTGGATCAAACAGCTCGAATTGAAGGGCAGATCGATACGCCCAGCTTATCCATATCCGAAGGTGCTTCTTTTGATGGTGAAATCACGATGAGCGGCAGGTCTCGGGTACCGTCCAAGCCTGCCGGCGCCGATTCTGCGCCGGCCTCTCAAAATACAACCAAAGCGCCGCAAAAATAAGTGGCCGGCGTTATCCCGGCCATGGCAAGACCGTTAAATGCAAACACGAATATGAACTCTGTAAAGATCCAATTAAAACGAGGTTAAATTAATGCGAAAAGACAACTCAGCCGATTCCACATCCCTGTTGAGCAAAAATGTAAAAATTGATGGTGAAATTCAGGGACCCGAAAACCTCCATATCGAGGGCTATATCAAAGGATCCATTAAGCTCTCCGGCGATATTTTTGTCGGCAACACCGGTATCGTTAAAGCCGATCTGGAAGCTAAAAACATTGTTATCCAGGGGGAGGTAACAGGAAACGTTTTGGCACACAAACAACTGGAAATCCATCCTTCCGGTAAATTAATTGGCGATTGTACCGCAGCCACGATTGATATTAAAGAAGGCGCTGTATTTGAGGGGCGTTCCAATATGATCAAATCTGCGGGCTTGTCCACCGGATCGCGCACCTCCGCAAATATTTCTGCCGCTCAATCACCGAAACAACATCAATCCTGATGCCGTAATTTATTGGTCGGGTCGCCCTCAGTCACCATGGTATCTAAAATCCGGCGCTCGGCATCGTCAGGCAGGATACCTTCGAGCTCAGCTTCCAAAACAATGGCGCCCTCCCGGTTTAAATAGACGGCTTCTGCCCGGGCCCGTCTGCGTTCATCAATATGGGTGATGGTAAAATGGCAGCTGATCGTCTCATCAAAATAGACCGGCTGCTTAAATCGAAAATTCATCACCGTGGCCAGCCAGCCAATCTGCCCGCCGACTTGAGTCAAGATGCTGCCCACCAGAAGGCCGTGGCATATCCGGTCTTTGAAAGTTTTGGCGCCTGCGAAGCGCGAATCAAAATGCACCGGATTATAATCCCGGGTAACATCAGCAAAGGTCATCACATCTTCTTCGGTAAATCGTCGCGATACGGTAAACGTATCTCCGACTTTCAGGCCTCGAATCGTCCGGTTACGAATTTCTGGCATGTTCGCTCCTTGATCGAAAGGTTGCATTTCATGAGTAGACGATAATGGATTTCAAAAGCCGGTTTTACTTATGTGCGTCGGTTGGATATAGTTCATACAAAATTCGATATTAAATTTAAACCACTAAATCGCTATCTTAAATATCTTTATTCCAGGTATCAGGAATAAAGTGGGTTTCAGGTTTCGGGTGTCAGGTGTCAGGCCTCTGCAGCGTGAAGCGCCTTACGGCCGCAAAGGCGCATGTCAGATAACAGATGACAGAGCACAGATAATGGCCTGTCCTTTGTCTGCTATCCTCTGTCCTCTGTATTTTCCTGACACCTGAACACTGACACCTGGATCAATCGTCATTGTATTACTGGAGTGTCTCGAGAAAAAAAATGGGCAAGCGTGCATTTCTATCAATTTTATTTTTGCTGGCGATGGTTTCCATCGTGTTTGCTGTCGAACAAAAAGTGCTGGAAACCAAAGAACTTGTGGTTGTTTATGATGCGGGACTCGACCGAACCGCGCGGCAGGCGCTGGCGGCGTATTCCGGTATAAAGGAAGCGCTTGAAACATCGTTTCAGTGGCGGCTGGACTTTCGACCGACCCTGGTGCTGCTCAATGACCAAAACCGATTTCGGCAAATGGCAGGCCACGAGCTTGTTGTGGCCTATGCGCTGCCGAAAAAGAAGGGGGTGGTCATCGACAACTCAAAGATGAATATTTCACCCTTTACACTGCAAACGACATTCAAACATGAGTTGTGTCATTTACTGCTCCATCACAATATCAGAGATGATAATCTGCCCCGGTGGTTGGATGAAGGAATTTGCCAGTGGGCCAGCGACGGTTTGGCTGATATTATCATGGACACCAAACGCGACCTGTTGCCGGCTGCCATTTTATCTGATTCCGATTTCGATCTGGACACATTACAGCACCGATTTCCCCGGGGCAAAAATGCTCTGATACTGGCTTATGAGCAGAGCAAAAGCGCGGTGGCGTATTTGAACCGCGAGTATGGTTCGCAGGCTATTCTTGATTTTCTGAGGCTCTTGCAGCAGGGATATGATCTCAAATCCGCCTTTGAGATTCGTTTTGAGACTTCATTTGATGAGTTCAAATATCGGTGGCGGGCCCATCTCAAAAAGAATATCAACTGGTTTACCTACCTTTCCATTCACCTGTATGAAATTCTGTTCGTATCGGCCGCCCTGCTGACGATATTTGGATTTATTCGAATGATTCTCCGTCGACGGGCATATTCAACGCAGGAAGACGAAGATGACGAAGATAGAACCTAGTTCGCTTTGCTCCTAATTTTCTAACCCAGCATAGCGCTAAAGCTTCACTTCGTGCCCACTATTCCAACATTCCATTATTCCATGCAGGCGGCATAAAACCAGCCTCTTTTAAAGCGACAAACTTTCATCAATATACAATGGGAATTCCAAGATATCAGGACCGGTCGATCTGTTCTTCAAAATACTGGACTTGATAGGTTGAGACTTCAAGTGTGGGATTTTGCCAGGAATCTGCCGGCAGTGCGGCCTTCATGCAGAGGTGGGTCAGAAAATCTTGCGGCAGCGGAAGCTGTTCCCATACCTGGGGCAAAAAGGTAGCACTGGCATTGCCCCTGCGAATAATCACGCCATCGATATGGGGCCGGAGTTTTTTGATCAGATCATCACCGTCGCGGTATTTCAACGGCTGGGGTTCCGAAAGGATGCTGACTTCAATTTCAACCCGGTCCAGTTCCGAAGTGCCCAGCGGTGCAAAACGCGGATCATGAAAGGCAGCGTTGATCGCGTTGTGGCGAACCCCGGATAGCAGGGGCCTGTCGGATGTCAGATTGCCGATACACCCCCGCAGGCGCTCGTTTATTTTTAATGTAACGAAGGTTCCGCATGATGATTTAAAA
>JASFGZ010000550.1:0-3415 GCA_050123495.1 Desulfobacterales bacterium | reverse complement strand
ACGTCCAGTTTTATTTTCAATGCCTTGGCCAATCTTTTGTTGCGGTCATTGGCTGTGATCCCGGTGGCAAGCACCAGTAATTCGACTTCGTGTGTTTGCACCTCTCCTGTGTCCAGATTTTCGTAACGCAGGGTTAAATTTTTGGTTTGCGGGTCTTCAAAAACTTCATAGGGCCTGCCTCTGACATAACGCACATCGTTCTCATTGGCTTTGCGGTAAAACTCCCAGAAGCCTTTGCCGTAAGCCTTTAAGTCATTATAGAAAATAGTGGTTTCCACCGCGGCATCGTGTTCCTTGGTGATAATCGTTTGTTTGGCGGAAATCATGCAGCATATTTTTGAGCAATAGGGTGTGCCCTTACCGTCTGCAAGTCCCCGACCGGCGCATTGAATCCAGGCAATCTTTTTGGCATGCGTCTTATCCGAAGGCCGGATAATTTCACCGGATGTCGGGCCGCCGGCATTCATCAGTCTTTCGAACTCGATATTGGTAATCACATTTTCAAATTTATCGTAACCCAGCAAATCACCGGCCGGAGGCGCATTTTTTATACCGGTCGACACAACAATGCTTTTTACTTCCAGGTCCAGCTTTTTGTTGGACTGCCAGAGGGTGATGGCTTTCTTGCCTTCTTTTTCACAGGCCTTCACACACAGGGCAATCGGACATTCGCGGCACTGGCTGCAATCTACGGCGCATTCGCCGATACAGGCGCCCTCTTTGCGCATATCGCCGAACCGGCAGCTGGGGTCCACGGTCACCATATTGGGAACTGCCTGGGGAAAGGCCATCGAAACCAACTTGCGCATTCCACCGACCTTACCATCCAGCGGATCCGCTACACTCACCGGGCAAGCCTCAACACAGGCCCCGCATCCGGTGCATTTTTCTTCATCCACATATTTGGCCTTTTGCATCAATTTGACCTTGAAGATCCCGTTGACCTTTTTAACTTTGCGGACTTCGGTATTGGTTAATATTTCAATATTTTCATGATTGTCGACTTCATACATCTGGGGTGCTTCAATACATATGGAACAATCATTGGTGGGAAAGGTTTTGTCCAGCCGGGCCATCATACCGCCGATGCTGGGGGTATCATCGATCAGGTAGACCTTGGCCCCATATTTGGCAGCGTTCATGGCACAATTGATACCGGCAATACCGCCGCCAATAACTAGAATTGAATCACTCATAATCATACCTCAAACCGAATCATAGAATTTATGGTTATATTCTAGTTATAACTCCTACTATAATGGGATTCACTAACACTTATGATTGGAATATTGGAATAATGGAAGAATGGAATGTTGGGCAGAATATCTGAAAAGCAAAAAGGGCTTCGCCTCTATTCCAAAAACCCATTATTCCACAATAGCGCTAACGCTTCACTTCGTGCCCAGCATTCCATCATTCCAAGTTGAGGGCCTAGGCAACTTTGATAGAAATGTTCTTTTTGATAGCTTAACTAGTTACTAAATCTCTGTGATTATGATTGCCTTGGGTTTACACACCGCTGTGCACGTCAAACATCCCATGCAGTTCTGAGGTCTGACGGGAATCGCCTTGTGCGGCATTTCAAATACATCCACAGGACACATCTTTAAACATTCCTCACAGGAATCGCATTTTTCCGGATCCACATGCACCAGATATATTTCGTAATTTCTTAGGGTTTTGGGCATAATTCATTCCGCCTCTTATTTCTTATCCGCCTGACTTTTGTTCTCAGGATCTCAAATACTCAAAAAAAGCCCACAGCTATTTATATTTTTCTATGGCTTTTTTAAATCCGGACATTGAATTTTTGATGACCGCATCATCCACGCAAAAAGCGATGCGAAAATGACCGGGTCCGTCAAAACCGCTACCGGGCACCACCAGTATTTTTTGCTCCTTTAAGGCATTTGCAAATTCAATATCATCCGGGATCGGGGAGCGCGGAAAAAGATAAAATGTTCCCTGTGGTTTGATAAACGCATACCCGAAACTCGCCAGTCCCTCACAAAAGATGTCCTTTTTGCGGGCATAATCGGAAATATCTACGCTCAAACCCTGCATACAGGCAACAACGCGCTGCATCAATGCCGGCGCATTGACAAATCCAAGAATCCTATTGGCCACCGCTATGCCGGAAATCAGATCGTTTTTATAGGTGGCCGCCGGATTGACAGCAATAAAGCCGATGCGTTCGCCGGGAATAGAAATGTCTTTTGAGTAAGAAGTGCCGATAATGCTGTTCTTATAGCTGGTAAAGATGCTGGGAACCTCAACGCCGTCGTATACGATTTTGCGATAGGGTTCATCTGATATTAAATAGATCGTGCGATGATATTCCTGGCCCTTTTTTTCTAACAGCTCGCCGAGTGCCAGAAGATCTTTTTCAGGATAAACCTGACCGGTCGGATTATTCGGTGAATTGATCAATACCGCCTTGGTATTTGGGGTGATGGCCTCGGACATCGCATCCAGATCAAGCTGAAAATCGGATTTGGTTGGAACCGTTTTCAAGATACCGCCGTGATTGTCAGCATAGAATTTGTACTCGACAAAGCAGGGAGCGGGCGTCAGGACTTCATCACCGTGATCTAAAACCGTTTTTAAGGCAACATTCAGGGCGCCCGATGCGCCGCAGGTCATCATCACTTCTTTATCTGTGACCGGGGCATTCTGTTCTTCGGCCAGATAATCGGCCACAGACCCGCATACCATCGGATAACCGGTATTGGGCATGTAGCAGTGATCCCCGAGTCCGCAGGAATCCACCGTATCCCTTAATATTTCGTTGAATTTTTCGGGAGGCGGCAAATTGGGGTTGCCCAGGCTGAAGTCATAAACGTTTTCAGGCCCGTACTCGGCTTTCATTTGGGCGCCCTCCTCAAACATCTTGCGTATGAAGGAGGCCCGGGAAATGATATCTTCAATTTTTTTTGAAATTGTCATTTTAATAACCTTCGGTTTCGGGTTACAAGTTGCGCATTACGGGTTGCAGGATACGAGTTTAATTCGGAAAGTTTCTTATAAAAAAACGCGCCACACGGAACCCGCAACTCGCAACGGCGCCTAGCGATCCTCAAATTCTTCCCATTTATAGTCGATCAATTCCAGCAGCACCCCGTTCATCTTCTTCGGATGAACAAAGGCAAACTCACAGTCCCTGAATGGCCGAGCGCCGCCGATAAAAGGATACTCTTTTTCTTTTAATTCTGCCATGGCCTCGCGGGTATTATCGACGTTGAAGCTGATGAGCATAACACCCTCGCCTCTTTTTTCGATAAATTTGGCGACATCGCCGTCCGGAGTGGTCGATTCCATCAGCTCAAACCCGACTTCGCCTATCCAGTATCTGGCGACCTTGATTTTTTCAGGTTCATCAATATATTCGTCGTCCGGCTTTGATTTGCCCAAGACC
>JASFGZ010000549.1:0-3423 GCA_050123495.1 Desulfobacterales bacterium | reverse complement strand
TCACTTCTTTTGCCAGAAAACGACGCAGCCGTTCTCTGAAATTCCGATGGTCCTCGGTGTATTTTAGAATTTCCATCGGTTAAGCTCACTTTATTCGGGCATCAGGAACATTATATTTTAGGGACATTCTATTCTTAGAATCCATCTCAAAAAGGTGGATCAGGGCTCATGGCAAGGCGCGGTTCGGCGAAAAAGCGGAGCATACACGGCAGTATGTGAGCATTTTGAGCCGAGCCGCAACACCGCCATGGGCATTTAGACGCCATTTTGAGATGGATTCTATTTATGTTTGCCGATTATTGAGATACTACAAACATTCATAGCCGGAAAGCCGCCCAGATTATGGGTCAAGCCGTACCCGGGGTTGTCAAGTTGACGTTCACCGGCACGGCCGTGAAACTGCAGATAAAGCTCATACAGCATTCTGAGCCCGGATGCCCCGATGGGATGTCCAAAGCATTTCAGCCCGCCGTCCACCTGACAGGGTATTGTTCCGTCCCGGTCGTAAAACCCGTCCATAACATCTTTATAGGCTTGCCCTCTTTCGGATATATGAAGGTCTTCCATGCTTACCAGCTCGGTAATCGAAAAACAATCATGAACCTCCATCATGTTGATTTCTTCCCGCGGTTTTGAGATACCAGCCTCTTTGTAAGCTTTGGTGCTGCATTTACTGGTGGTGATAAAATGATCGCCATCCCAGTCATTATAGCCCATCTCCTCCCCGCTGCTCAATGCCAGCTGTAGGGCTTTAACGGTTATGAAATCTTTTTTGCCCAGCTTTTTGGCCATTTCAGGGGTGGTGACGATCGCACAGGCAGCGCCGTCACTGACACCGCAGCAGTCAAACAGACCCAGCGGGTGGGCGATAATCGGAGCGGCCATCACCTGCTCTTCGGTGACTGCCTTTCGCAGGTGTGCTTTGGGATTCAGGACGCCATTGGCATGGCTTTTAGCAGACACATGCGCCATGGCGCGTTTGAGGTCCTGATCGGGCACCTTATATTTAGCGGCATAGGCGCTGGCCAGCTGGGCAAAAGCACCGGGGGCGGTCATATTCGGAAACCACTGCCAGGTAAGGCTGCCGGCATCCGATCCCGTGAAACTGGGCAAACCGCCATAGCCGGTATCTTTAAGCTTCTCCACACCCAGGGCCAGGCAGATATCGTAGGCGCCGGAAGCCACCGCATAGCAGGCACCGCGAAACGCTTCTGTTCCGGTGGCGCAATAATTTTCCACCCGGGTAACCGGAATCATCGGAAGGCGAAGGGTCAGGGACATGGGCAGGGCACTTCGGCCCACATTGATGCTGTCAAAACAGGTACCCAGCCAGGCAGCGCCGATATCGTTTTTGTCGATTCCGGCGTCTTCCAGGCATTCTTTAAAAGCCTCAACCATCAATTCTTCAGCGCCCACGTCCCAGCGCTCGCCAAAGCGGGTACAGCCCATTCCGATAATGGCGACTTTGTCTTTTATTCCACTAGCCATAACATTTTCCTCCAAAGTAGAGGTTGAATCGTAAATTGGTTTTTTGTTTAGTGTTCAAAGGTTCAGCGTTCTGCGTTCAGGGTTATCTTGAACCTCTGAACCCTGAACCCTTGAACCTTGGAACCTCTGCTCGAGGTGCTTTTCAACCTATTTTGAAAAGCTTTTCGAGCAGCTGCGACTTCATTATATCCCCTTCGATTTTAAGCTTGCCAGAGGTGTATGCCTGCATGGCAGGCAGGGTTCCTGCCATCATCGCCAGAAAATCAGTATCTGACATCTTCAGGGTACACGCCGGGTTTTTGTGTGTTCCGGATTCAATCGTGCAGGCATTGTCCTTAATCATGCACTGCCAGTCACCGCCGCCTTCTCCCGAGATGTTGAATTGAAATATGACATCGACACCGGCGGCCGCCTCAGCTTTAAAATTGTCGGGCATCTTATCAAATATCGCAGCAACGCTGCCCTGCTCATCTGCCGTTGACATTTCTTCAGCAGCCTCCGTGCTTCGCGGCGCGATAAGCGCAAAGATAGCGCTATTGGCTTCTTTAAACTCCTGGGCCCCGTCGATGGAGTTGATTTTTCCCCAGTTCTCGTGGATCAGCTCGGGGGTTGGCGGATTATTCTGATCTCCCAGCTTAACAGCAGGGCCGGTCAGGACCGCCGCGCGATTAAAGTAGCTCATACCGCAATTAAAGATGCCGCCGCTTTCTTGACACGCTTCACTGCAAAGAACCAGCACCAGGGGCACAACAAATTCCGGTTTTGAGCGTTCGAACAGATCCGGAGGCATCACATCTTCGGTTAGCCGCGAAGCGGCAATCGGTGCGATGGTGTTGATGTGGATATTATACTTCATTCCTTCCAGTTTCAGGGTGTTCATCAATCCCACCAGCGCCGTCTTGGCGGCGGAATAATTGGCTTGCCCGAAATTGCCATATAAGCCCGCCGCCGAGCTGGTCAGTACGATCCGCCCGTAACCGTGGTCTTTCATGACGGCCATGGCCGGGCGGGTAACAAAATAAGCACCGTTGAGGTGGACATCTAAAACTGCTTTCCAGCTTTCGGGCTTCATTTTTAGAAAGCTTTTATCTCTGAGTATGCCGGCATTGTTGATCAAAATGTCAACCCGTCCGAAGGTGTCTATAGCGGTCTTAACGATATTCTCACCGCCTTGGGGAGTCACCACGGTATCATAATTGGCCACCGCCTCACCGCCTGATTTTTTGATCTCCTCTACAACTTTATCGGCCGCACTTTGCGACCCTTTGCCCGATCCGTCCCGGGCACCACCCAGATCATTGACCACCACCCTGGCCCCGCGCCGGGCCAGCTCCAGCGCATATGCCCGACCCAGGCCCGCCCCGGCACCGGTGACAATTGCCACGCAATCATCAAAGCGTATACCGTCTTTTTCTTCAATGGCACCGGGTATCGGGACGGCTTTCCAGAAGTAGTTGACAAAACCGCGCTCTGGGTCCACGCCCTTGCGTTTAAAGGCCATTTGCACCGGCCGTCCAACCTTAAGATCATCGAGTTCGCAATCCGTAAAATCCGCCATCAACCGCCCGCCGCCTTCAAATTGCAGCATGCCGTATATTGCCGGAGGGTCTACCGAGACCGAAAGCATATCGGCGGTAAAAGTTTTTACCCTGGCCGGCACGTCGGCAAATTCATAATCCTCCTGACTGTGGAAAGCGCCGCATTCAGGATTTACGCAGATGTCCATCTTTGGGAATTGGGGGGTTCCGCAGCGTTTGCATTTACCGCCCACCAGGCCTAAAATCATCTTATTTTTACGCCATAAAACTGTGGTGGCCGTCTGGGTCGGCGCCTCGGCCCGGATACCCATTTCCGTCTGAATCAGATCCCTGAATTTGAGCCATTTCAGATAGTTGTTTAGGGTCTTTTTATTCGCCAGTGACCCAACAACACCGT
>JASFGZ010000548.1:0-3435 GCA_050123495.1 Desulfobacterales bacterium | reverse complement strand
CCAGGCCGCCGTATTCCTCCGGAATAGTTAGCGCCATCATCTCGGCCTCGCCCAGGGCTTTGACGACTTCATCGCTGACCTCGCCTGTTTTTTCCATCTTATCCACGTAAGGTGCCACGCTGGTTTCCGCAAACTCACGCGCGGCTTTCCTGAACATCTCCTGCTCTTCGGTAAAGGTAAAATCAATCATGTTTCGTCTTCCTTTCTTCCGGTTTGTTGTCTGTGCAGACCCGCTGAAGTTTCATGGGCCTATTTTTTCAGATTTTCAAAATATTCGATAAGGGAATTGATCGATTTATCCAGATCGGTTTTAGATTTATTCACCCCATAGGATAAAGAAGCACCCATCATTCCGTTAAACAAAATTTCGGTGACCGTCTCGGTGTTGACCCCCTTTCCCAGATCACCGGATTCGACGGCCTGATCCAAAATCCGTTTGATCATTTTTTTAAGTCCGATAAAGCCTTTTTCGATTTCTTTGGATAAATGCGGACGCTGGTCGTTTAGTTCGGTGATAAGCGTGATAAAAACGCACCCCCCCGGGAAGTTGTCGGCATCTTTTAGGTAGCGGTCTTTATAGTTATTGAGGAGGGTTTTGATTTTATCGGCCGGACGTTTGCGCTCATCCAAACCGAAAAGATTCCGCTCCCGCCAGATGATGCGTGCCTCATCAAGGACTTTGAAAAAGAGGTCTTCTTTACTGGAAAAATGATTATAGAATCCGCCTTTGGAGGTGCCGGCAGCTTCTAAAATATCGTGCATGGATGTGCTCAAAAAGCCCTTTAGGGAGAAGAGTTTCAAGGACTCGTGGACAATTTTTTCTTTTAAATTCATCATCAAAATTCTTTAAAAATGGAAGGACAGACCGGTCGGTCTTAAATTTTTATTATAGCACCCCTCCCCTGTCAAGCATAATTTGAGATTATTAAAAGGGGATTTCGATTTAAAACCTGCAATGTTTATTTATTCAAACCGGCCTTTTGCCTATCATGACCACTTTAACAAACACGTATTGACATCCTCAGCCATCTTCATTATTTTCCGAGCAGTCTTTATTTCCAGTAAATTTCTAAATTGCGCGTCTCAAATTTTAAAAAGGGCATAGAAAATGAGCAAACTATTTGAACCCGGCGAAATAAATGGTCTGAAATTGAAAAACCGATTCGTTCGTTCGGCGACCTGGGAAGGAATGGCAACCGATGATGGCGCTTGCACACCCAAACTCATTGATCTTATGATTGAGCTTGCCAAAGGCGGCGTGGGGCTAATCATCACCAGTCATGCCTATGTGCAGAAGGTCGGACAGGCCGGCGTAAAGCAGCTCGGCATCTACAACGATGATATGATCCCGGGGCTGCAAAAAATGGCCGACGCGATTCATGAAAATGGGGGTAAAACCGTGTGCCAACTGGCCCACGCCGGTTTTTTCGGCAATGCCAAGTTATCCGGGCAAACCCCTATTGCGCCATCACTTATAGAAGGCATCGCCAAGGGTCCCCGCAGGGAGATCACAAAAGAAGACATTCTGGATATCATTGAGGCGTTTGCCGCAGCAGCCAAAAGAGCCCAGGACGCCAGCTTTGATGGCGTTCAAATCCATGGCGCCCACGGCTATCTATTGAGCCAATTTATTTCCCCCCTGTTCAATCACCGCACCGATGAATATGGCGGCCCGATTGAAAACCGCGCCAGAATAGCGCTGGAGGTGCTTGAGGCAATCCGGGGAAGTGTCGGCAGAAATTTTCCGGTTTTAATTAAAATGAACTCAAAAGAATTTGTCGACGGTGGTTTGACGACAGAAGACTTTGTTCAGGCAGGTAAAATCCTTGCAGATGCCGGGATTGATGCCATTGAGGTCAGCGGCGGGCTTCCAATGAGCGCCGCGACGCGTTCGAGTCAATTGGGAATCAATAAGGAAGAAAAAGAAGCTTACTTTCAGGGCGAAGCAAAGGCTTTAAGAAGACAAACGGAGGTTCCCATTATTTTAGTCGGCGGAAACCGATCCTTTCATGTGGC
Source organism: Desulfobacterales bacterium (assembly GCA_050123495.1). GTDB lineage: Bacteria > Desulfobacterota > Desulfobacteria > Desulfobacterales > JAHEIW01 > JAHEIW01. The sequence goes on along the minus strand of JASFGZ010000548.1, from coordinate 1,419 downwards.
CAACCGCCTGATAGATGAGGGCGTGGCCGACTACATCTCTATGAGCCGGCCGTTGATCCGCGAGCCGGATTTAATCAACCGCTGGAAGGCCGGAGATCTAACCAAAGCAGCGTGTGTGTCCGACAACATGTGTTTTAAGCCGACAATGGAAGGCAAGGGCGTCTACTGCCTGACCGAAGAAAGAGAACGCGCGAAAGAAAATAAGTGAGCATTTCGCTGCTTGCGAAACTTGAAGAGCACTCCGCGCATTCGATGCGCTCTGTTTAAGGAGCGCTTCGCTTGAGGCTTAATACAAAAAGTAGAAAACTTAATATACTTCCCGCCTTTAGGCGGGATTAACTTTTGTCATTTTCATCCGGAAAATGACAAAATAAATAATAATCCAGTAAATCCTGCCTGCCGCGCCGTAACTTTAGCGAAGTGGGGTAGATCCTGTCCAAATTTAAACGATGAAAAAAGTAACCGCCGCGATCTTAATAAAAGATAAAAAGATTCTAATCGCCAAACGTAAAGCTGACGACCGCCAGGCCAACAAATGGGAGTTTCCCGGCGGCACCGTTGAGCACGACGAAACACCCGAAGCATGCTTAAAGCGGGAAATACGCGAAGAATTCGGCATTAAGGTTTTAGTCGGCAGGTTCTTTGAGAAAAGTGTTTATCACTACAATCATGGCCCCATAAAGCTACTCGCTTATCGAGCACACTGGGAGTCTGGACAGCTTAGGTTAAAAGATCACGCGGATTGCAGATGGGTGTCCTCAGAACAACTTAGCGAATATGACTTTGCACCGGCTGATATCCCGATTGTGGAAAAACTGCAGAACAAGGAAATCAGTCTATGAGTTCATTCAAACAGTGCCTATCCCGGTTAATCGGGCACCTTCCTGTCAATACCCTTCAAGTGATTTTTGACCGATCCCTGATTTTAGGTTAAAATTAAAGCGTGTGATGCAATATATCTTAGACAGGTTGATTGGCTGTTTTCAAACCGAGTGCTTCGCACCCGGTTCCAACTGCAACGTTTAACGCACTGACATACTTTTGCCTTTTCGGCCGATGGCCGAAAATTCAAGTCACCCGCTATGTGGGTGGACGTTGACTCCAGGTTAAATAAGACAGGCACTTTATAGAATGCACCCTTTGGTTTCGCATAAAAAATTCTGGGCTATCGCAATCTGCTTTTTGATGGGATTCACCCTGGTGCAAATTCCGGAGTCTCTCGCAATCGCCGAACAGACAAAAGAAGAAAAAGCCCGGCAGCGGATGCTGAACCGGGAAGCTGTTAATGCGCTCTGGCGGTTGAAAAAGGCCTTGAAGGAAGACGGGTTTTACAGTGGTCGCGTCAGGCTCAATGTCTGGCGGGTTGCCGCCATCGAGGCCGGTAAATTCGACCCGGACAAATATGAGGAATTCAAGAAA
>JASFGZ010000547.1:0-3436 GCA_050123495.1 Desulfobacterales bacterium | reverse complement strand
AACGATGAGGAATTTTTCCCATTAAATGAGCATCCGTATAAAGATTTTGCTGTTTTTACCGATCCGGATGCAGCCAAACCCCAACAAAAATTAGCCCGGATCGGTTCAAAGTGCGCTAACCCGTTAGGGCTTTTCGACACCGCGGGCAATGTTGCCGAGATGGTGTTGGATCCATTTCATTTTTCAATAGGATCTCGGCTGCATGGTGCTGCCGGCGGGTTTATCATCAAAGGCGGCAGCTTCCGCAAGAGTCTCGTTGAGATGATGCCCGGAAGGCGCGAAGAACAACCCTTCTTCCTCGGTGATGGTGCCTTCCGCAGCAGTGATGTTGGCTTCCGTGTCGCACTTTCCGGAATTCTAACGCCCCAGGACCGCAAAAAACGGCTCGATCAGGAGTGGGCCGATCTGGCTGTTCAGCAAAAATCCGGCCAGGCTCCCGCAAAATTTTCGGCGTCAAATATCGAAATAGATCAAAGCAAGGATCCCATTGCCGAAATTGAGCGATTTGTGGCGATGTCCGCTGATGAAACCGAAAAAAAGAATTTACTTTTTCTGCGAGAAGTAATCGAACAAAAAAGTATTTTACTTAAAGAGCAGGAAGCTGAAACGGTGAAGGGTATTATCCACAGCGCTCTTTTTACAGCTGAGTCTTTGCAAAAATATGCTATCCGGCGAAAAATCGTCCTCAATGAGCTGAACAAACTTGAAAAGATGAAAGACGAGACGGTCTCTCAGTCCATCCTTGATTCATTGGAGAGCAGAATTGCTAAGGCAAAAGAGACGATTCGCCTGCTCGATTCCGCTACGCGTCATTTTGTAAAATTCTATTTCAATCGAATCAGAGAAAGCCAGCGATACCCTGAAGAACTTTTTGCAAGTCAAATCAGCGTTATTTCACAAGAATTGGGCCTCGAGCACGTTTTCAGCCGGAGTTTGAAAAACAGGCTGGATCTATTCAGAAGCCATGTGGCGCTTTACAAACGAAAGGCAGGAAACGTAAGCCAGCAGGAAATTCAATCAGATCTTATTGTGCCTTAAAATCCGTATCCAAACATGTATTGTGGGGGAATTATTATGCGCAATAAAACATTTTTTTTCAGTTTATGTCTGGCTTGTCTTCTGGTTTCAGCATGTGTTTCCAAGGAAAAATATGAGGAATTAGAAGCAAGGCTTGCCGATACTCAGGCGAAACTTGAACAAAAAGACAAAAAAGTCGAAGAATTAGCGCAAAAGCTGGGGGAGTTGGAGCAAAACTGGAATAAGTGCCAGCAGGATACCAGCGGGCTTGACGCGCGCTATCAAGAGTTGGAGAAAAAACAGCAAATGCTTTCTCAAACTTTAGCGCAAAAGGAAGACGCTATCCACCAGACTGATGAAGCCAGGCGTCAATTAGAATCCAGTTTGCAGCTGCAGATTGAGGCCCGTGAGGAGAAGATCAGGGAGCTGGAAAATACCATCACAGAGTTAAATCAAACCCAGCATAAATTTGAAAGCAATATGCAATCGCAGATCGAGACACGCGAGCAAAAGATTAAAGAACTGGAAGATGCCATTGCCAAGCTGGATGAAACCAGGCGTATGCTGGAAGTCAACCTTCTGGCGCAGCTGGCGCATCGAGAAAAAAAGATAAAACAGCAAGAAGAGACCATTTCAAAGCTAGGCAACCAGAAACAGTATGTTGAAACCAATTTAATCGATTTGAAAGAACAGATCGTCAATCAGGAACAAACCATAAACGAGCAAATGAAAATTATCACTGAGCTGGATGCTGTTCGGCTGCAGATAGAAGGCAGCCTGGAAGATCGGCAGTCGGAAATAGAGCTCCGGGAAAAAAGGATAGAAGAATTGAAAAATGCCATCGCTCAGCGAGATAAAGCCAAACGCCAGATTGAAACCGACCTGAAAGAACAAATAAAGACCCAGCAAGTGAAGTTGGAGGAGCTGTTCGGTAAATTAAAGGTTACCTTTATCGATAGGATTCTATTTAATTCCGGAAGTACAAAGATCAATGAGGAAGGTAAGCAATTGCTGTCAACGCTAGCCGAAAGCCTCAAGCATAATAACCAACACATCATCGTTGAGGGACATACGGATAACGTTCAGATTGGACCTGGATTGAGGAAAGCATACCCGACAAATTGGGAGTTGTCGGTAGCCCGATCTGCGGCCGTGGTACGCTATCTCATAGAAAAGGCAAATATTGAGCCCCAAAGGTTTACATCAAGCGGTTACAGTTTCTATAAACCAGTGGCTTCCAATGCAACCGAAGAGGGCAGGCATCAGAACCGCCGAATTGAAATTATTCTGACGTCCCGGCGTTAAGATGGATGCGTTTCCGGGATTTGTTCTTCAGCGAGTTGTTACTCCAATTGTATGGTTTTGGTCATAAAATCAGGTACACCGATGTCTGCAAAAATATTTGTTATGATAATGTTCGGGCTTTCTTGGTTTTTGGCCAATTTTTTTATTAGCAACAAATTTGGAATGAGATCAGGATATGCTGAGATAAATGATGTGAACTTTTCCCAACCGAGCTTTAAAAATTTAGAAGAAAAGACTCCGAGTTATCAGCTTGCATTATCAAATAATGCAGAAGGAAACGCCTCTAAAAAAAAGATTATCAAAATCTTTGGAACTAAAGAACCTGTATCCCAAAATTTAAGTCCTAAAGAAATTGAGAGACGCATAAATTCATTTGATTCATATCTCAATCAACAACAATACGTAAAATCCTACAAACATTTCACCGGGACAAAAGAGGAATTTCAACAAATACTCAGAATGTTAGCAAGGAAACCGCCAGTCGTTCCAAGAGAGACAGATTCAATAAATGACGTGTTAAAAAACGTTTTTCACTTTTATCGCGTCTTAGGCAAGGAGAGAATAAGTCTAATCAAAGATATAATAGAAAACAATATAGATATAATTGAGCCCCTAATGCATACTTTTTATTTCTGGTTTACCTCGCACGATGAATATTACAAATCAGAATTAACACGACCATCATTTGAAAAATTATACATCTATACTTGCTTCTTTTTGGAAACACTTGGAGGCAGGAGTTATGTGTTTAGGCGAGATTCAAAAGTCAGAATTTTAACTTTATATTATTGTGTGCTCATAATTGATCAGGCAAATATCGATGAAGTAAATTCATACGGTATTGACATCAGGCCTCACCTCAAGTTTATATCGGAGGATATGATCCACCAAAAAGATTTAAATTATGAAAATCAATATTTCATGAAACTAGAGATGCTAAGAAAAAAATACAGATTGCCATAGTTGTTTTAGATTCGCTATTGAAATGCGTAGCTTTTGGGCTCAGGAATCAAGTTTTTACTAAGATACGGAAGACACAATTTTTGCAGGACGAATAATTTGTATATTTGTCATTGTGCAATCTACATGAAAGCATCAGCTTTAATTGAAGCGT
>JASFGZ010000546.1:0-3438 GCA_050123495.1 Desulfobacterales bacterium | reverse complement strand
CTGAAATATGATGATCTGGTCCGTGCTTTAAAAGATCCAGGCTTGCGCCGAAAGCTTGCAGCCGATATCCGCAGGGGCATTGAACTGCGACTGATGGGAACGCCGGGTTTTGTGATCGACAACGAGGTCTACGTCGGCAAATTGCCGGTGAAAGTTCTGGAAGAATATTTCAACTGATGAACAATCATTTACCTGAGGACGATTCCTGTTGATGAAAATGGCATTTCAAAAACCCGGATTTAAAATCCTTATCGCAGCACTTCTGGTGCTGTTGATCGCATCGATCCTGGTCATGGCAGCCGTTCCGCCCGTCAGCAGGGATGCGCTCACCCACCACCTGGCGGTACCGAAACTTTACCTGAAATCCGGCGGCATGCATGAGATCCCTGAAGTTGTGTTTTCCTACTATCCGATGAATCTCGATTTGCTCTACATGATTCCTCTTTATTTCGGCAACGATATCATCCCCAAGTACATCCACTTCGCCTTCGCGCTGCTGACCGCATGGCTGATATATGGGTATTTAAAAAGCCGTACCACCAAAACACATTATGGTCTCCTGGGTGCGCTTCTGTTTCTGTCATTACCGGTGATCCTCAAGCTATCGATTACGGTTTACATTGATTTAGGACTGGTATTTTTTTCGACGGCCGCGTTGGTGTATGTCTTGAAATGGGCAGCCAACGGAAGCCGACCCCGTTATTTGTTGATCGCCGGCTTATTTTGCGGCCTGGGACTCGGTACCAAATACAACGGCCTGATCTCTTTTTTTTTGCTAACGAGCTTCATTCCCATATTATATTTGCGGATCAACCTGCAGCCGGATGAACCCGGAGACGGTCCGGTGGACGCCCCTCGCCGGCAAAAGAATGCGGCCGTAATGGCCTCCTTGCGGGCACTGAAGGCGGCGGCTCTTTTCGTCTTGGTCGCATTGCTTGTATTTTCGCCCTGGATGATTCGAAATTCCCGCTGGACGGGAAACCCAATTTACCCCCTCTACCAAAAAGCGTTTAATACGTTTGATCTGGGCCATGCGGAGCCGGAGCGCGATACGGGTTTCACGGCTGAAGGGGACATGGAGACTGCGGATGGCGGACTCAGCCACTTCGCGCTGCGTAAAAAAGTATTCAACGAAACTTTTTTGGAACTTATTACAACTCCGGCCAGAATTTTTTTTCAGGGCCGGGACGACAATCCCAAGTATTTTGATGGTCGGCTGAATCCATATCTGTTTTTATTCCCATTTTTGGCGTTTATCGGATTTAAAAGGCTTTCAAAACGACGGAAGAGAGAAAACCTAGTTTTATTAAATTTTTCTGTCCTTTTCCTCCTATACACCTTTTTCAAGATCGATATGCGAATTCGATATATTGCACCCATTATTCCGCCCCTTGTGATGTTGTCTGTGATGGGGCTGTATCAAACAGAAATCTGGATTCGAGATAAATGGACCGGTGTCGAACGCCGGATCGGTTTCGGATTAATGGCGGTTGTCGTTATGGGCCTGCTGGTATTAAATGCCCAATATCTCCTCAAACAGTTCCATTATGTTGATCCCATCAGTTATCTGAGCGGAAGAATCGGACGAGACGATTACATCGAAAAATACAGGAAAGAATACCCGGCCATCCAGTTTGTCAACCGCAAACTGCCCCCCAAAACACGGGTGCTAGCGATTTATCTGGGGAATCGCATCTATTACAGCGATCGTGAGATTGTTTGTGACGATGCTTTTATTAAAAAGGCCATTGCTGAGGCGTCATCAGCCGATGCGCTGGCGGGCATTCTGAAGTCCCGCGGTTTTTCTCATCTGTTCATCCGCTCTGATTTTTTTAAGTATTTTATTTTTAATTCTCTGAGCAGCGAGAAACGCGCGATGATCAATCATTTCTTTAAAACCAGGACCAAAAGGCTTTTTTCAGAGGATGTCTACCACGTTATAGAAATTACACACCTCCGGCCAACGTCCATGGCCACAAATAATACGACTTAGAGATAGTGAACCAGACTTGTAAATTTATTGAATTTGTAATATAATTAAGGACATCCGAAACCCTATCAATTGCTAGATAAGACTATTTTTTTCCTATTGCGATCAACCAATCACCCATAAAAAATCATCTCAAAAGATATGACAGAAGCAAAAGTATCAGTTGTGATTCCGGCGTTTAATGAGTCTCAGACCATCGGTGAACTGGCTCAAACAATTCAGCGGCGTTATCCGGATTTTGAAATCGTTGTGATCGACGACGGCTCGGAAGACAATACCGCTGAAGTTGCAGCGGATGCGGGTGTGCGAGTTTTCAGCCATCCTTATAACATCGGCAACGGCGCTGCCATTAAAAGCGGCATTCGTGCTGCGACCGGCGACATTTTTGTTTTTATGGATGGTGACGGCCAGCATAATCCGGAAGATATTGCGAAATTGCTGGCGCATATACCCGAGTTCGATATGGTAGTCGGCGCGCGTGTCAAAGGAAGTCAAGCCTCGGTGGGCCGTGGTATCGGCAACCGGATTTACAACTGGCTCGGCTCCTATGTGTCAAAATTTGCCATTCAGGATCTGACCTCCGGATTTCGTGCCGTTAAAGCCGATGTGGCGCGCAGTTTTGTCTATTTGCTGCCCAATACATATTCCTACCCAACCACCATTACCCTCGGTATTTTAAGAACCGGAAGAAGCGTGAAATATATTCCCATCACAACCCGGCCTCGCCGCAAGGGGTCCAGTAACATCAAGTTGTTTCACGACGGTGTCCGCTTTTTCATGATAATTATTCGTATTTGCACCCTTTATTCACCGATGCGGGTTTTTTTACCGGTGAGTTTTATCATGTTCCTGCTGGGAACCTTCCGTTACTTGTATTCGTATATCATTGAGGGACGTTTTACGAATATGAGCGCTTTACTCTATGTGGCCGCAATCATCATTTTTATGATGAGTTTAATATCCGAGCAAATCTGTCAGCTGAGATTTGAAAGACGCGAGCGCAAAGTAGTGATGAAGCGCCATAAAACAGAGCCCAAGGACTAACATTGTCCCACCGTTGACGGAGTTCCATTCTTCTCTTTCTTTCACAGCATGGACATTCGTTATGGCATATTATCTTATCAGTTGAGGATATGCGGTGTGTTGCGCATCTGAAAGAATTGTCAATGGATTTCGGGTAATCCATATTTGATGAGCATCCATAACTTCTGATGGATAAATACAAAAGGGGATAAAAATTGACGCTCTGAAATTCGCCGGCGGCTTTGAATCCGCCTGCGCATGCGGTGGAGCAAATGCCGCTTATTCCATTGTGATCTTAGACATTGCCAATAAATCAACCGCCACAGGCTCGGGTCTTTTTTAATAGCCGATAGCGCAATTCCCTCAAATATCAATAATAGGATATGCAGCGGGAAAATTAGATAAAATAGAATTGGGGGATAGGT
>JASFGZ010000545.1:0-3439 GCA_050123495.1 Desulfobacterales bacterium | reverse complement strand
CTTCGGATCGATAGCGATTTGTCCGGAAACAAAAAGAAAATCACCGTATTGAATTGCCTGGGAATAGGGTCCAATGGCTTGGGGTGCTTTGTCCGTAGATACAATTTTTTTCATCGATGTTGTCTCCTTTTTATTGAGTTATACAAGAAGCTATCTCATAATGGCGTCTAAGGACCCATGGCGGCGCTGCGAATCGGCTCAAAATGCTCGCATACTATCGTGTATGCTCGGAACAACGACTTCTCAGCCGCTCCACGCCTTTTGAACACCTTAATATATTAAATCAAGATGTGAAATCCCGCTCAGTGTTGCGGGGGTTGAACACCTTAATATATTAAATCAAGATGTGAAATCCCGCTTCTTGCTGGGAACCCTGAACCCTGATCCACATTTTTGAGATAGCTTCTAATAATTTTTTAAGTCAAAATTATAAAACATTGCAACCGGCTCTGCAAACGACAAATAATCAATAACGAATAACGTTGAATCGAGTTCTGACTCGATTCAGCCGATCAGTTGCGGGGCAATCTGCTCAATAAGCGGCTTTAATTCTGACAGGCACTCAGCGGTCGCTTTAACTGCTTTATCCGTTTCGGCCTCGGACATGGGCGTCGATATGGCAAAAAAGCCTCGGTTGGGAATAAATATGCCCTTATTCATCAATGAAAGATGGAATAACCTGAGCAGATCTCTATCCTGCGTAAAGAATGCAGTCTGGGCGTCAAATACCGGCTCTGATGTGAAGTGAAGCTGTTGCAATGAGCCATAGCCTTTTATTTGTATTTTGAGCTTAAGGTCATCAAGAACACTTTGCAAATTCTCCTTCATGGACCAGCCCAGGGCGTTAATTCTATCCAGGGTTTCGGTTGTCATCTCTTTGAGCCCCGCGATGCCGGCTGCCACAGCAATAGGCGTCGCCACGAAGGTCCCCGCGTGGTGTGCGGGGTGCTTGTGCTTGGGTGAGTACACCGCCATAACATCCTCACGGCCGCCGAAGGCACCGACGGGTAATCCCCCGCCAATGGTCTTTCCCAGAGCGGTAAGGTCAGGCTTTACGTCAAATATCTCCTGAGCGCCACCGGTAGCTAATCTAAAGCTGATGACCTCATCAACGATCAGGAGCACATCATTTTTGCCGGCCACCTCTCTAAGGTGTTTTAAGTAGTCATTTTCGGGCGGAATCATTCCAGCGGCCCCCATTATACCCTCGACAACTACCGCGGCCAGGTCATCCTTGTTCTCCTCAATGAGCTTTGTGGCCGCTTCCTTGTCGTTAAACGGCGTTACCAGTACATCCTGTTCCACGCTCTTGGGCAGTCCGGGCGGCAGTCTTCTCCAGCCGACTTGCATCTCCATGATGTCGTAGCTGCCGTGATAGTTTCCCTCCATCTTTAAGATCTTGTCCTTGCCGGTGAAAGCCCGGGCCGCGCGTGTGGCAAACATCAAAGCTTCGGTACCCGATGTGCAAAAGCGCGCCCGCTTCACCGAAGGAATTCTTTCACACAGGATACGCGCCCACTCAAAGACGGCCTCGTGGGGTGCTGCCATAGCAGATCCCAGCGGGGCCTGTTTGCAGATTGCCTCAACGACTTTGGGATGGTTATTGCCCAATATCATTGAAGTCCAGTTATTGGAAAAATCCAAGTAATCATTGCCATCCACATCGTAGAGATGGCAGCCATCTCCTTTGGCCATAACCGTGGGGTAGGGTTCAAACCAGATCGAAATGCGCATATCACCGTCAGGAACATATTTACTGGCGTCTTCGATCACTTTCGCCGATTTTGGCGATTTTTGCCGATAGGCCTCCTCAATTTTTTTGCTGTATTCAGCAACGCGTTCCTTTCTATCCATTATAAAATTCTCCCTTCAATTTAATATGGTAAATAAAAGATGTTCACAGGTTCAGGGTTCAGCGTTCTGTGTTGTAACCTTTGAACCCTGAGCCCCTGAACTTTTGCCCAATTAGGTGTTGATTATTATTCGGGAGTCCACTATGGAGACACCTTTTTCATGGATAATGACCGGATTAAGATCAACCTCTTCGATCTCCGGATTGTCGATCGCAATATCAGAAAGTTTCGCAAGGATGTGTCGAATGGCATCGATGTCCTTGGGTTTTTCCCCTCTGACCCCCGTTAAGACTTTATAGCCTTTGATCTCTTTGATCATTTCGTCGATATCTTCATCTGCAAGGGGGGCTACCCTGAAGGAGACATCTTTCAAGACTTCCACAAATATCCCGCCCAACCCGAACATGACCACCGGGCCAAATTGGGGATCCCGTATCATTCCAATAATGCATTCCTGCCCTTCGGCGGCCATTGGAGAAATGAGGGTTCCTAAAACACGATCCCGCTTCGTAACCTTACAGGCGTTGGCCATGATTTCTTCAAATGCCTCGTGGACGTTCTCCTCGTCTTTCAGATTTAATTTAATTCCGCCGGCATCGGATTTATGGATAATATCGGGGCAAACAACTTTCATCGCCTGCGGATAGGGGATCCTGGAAGCTGCTTCGCTCACATCGTCGACATCAGAAATGAGCACTGCCTCAGGTAACGGCAGTCCATATTTTTGCAAGATATCCCTTGATTCCGTCTCAAGCAGATTGGTTCTTTCCTCCCGAAATGCCATTGCAAAGACTTCCTTCACCTCGGGACGTTCCTTCATGCGCGGCTGAGAGACTTTCATCTGCCCCATCTTTTTCTGGTTTACAGCAAATTTCATCAGATTGCTGAGGCACTGGGAGGAACGTTGGGAAGACTCCATGACCGGGATGCCCGCCTTTTTGAGGATATCCAAAGATTTGATGGCACCCTTTGCAAAGCTCGTGTTGACAAAAAGCGGTTTTTTATATTGTTTGACCAGTTCCACCAGATCCTTTGAGGTTTGTTCCTCTAATTCCGCCACATGGGGAGCAATAATATCCTTAAAGCCACCAAAGAAGCCGGTAATATAAATGCCATCCACTTCGTCGCTTTGCAAGCAAACCTTAACGCATTCGGTGATCATATGCGGATTTTCTTCAGCAGTTCCGCCATAGTCGATGGGGTTGGAGGCGGGCATGCCCTGAAGCAAAAAGGGCCTGATCTTTTCCTGAGTCTCCTGAGAAAGCACCGGCACCTGCATGCCGTGGATTTCTGCGTTATCCGCCGCAATGGAATTGTCGCCACCGCCTTCCGACAAAATGGCCACCCGATTACCGTTGGGCAAAGGACAGTTGCAAAAGACTTCTGCCATATCGAACAACTCATCGATGTTGGCTACCCTGACAATACCGGCCTGCCTGAAAGCTGCATCCACGATCAGGTCATCGCCTGCCAAGGATCCGGTATGGGAAGCCGCTGCCCTTGCACCGGCAGCCGATCTTCCCACTTTTAGAGCAATGACCGGTTTGTTTTTAATGGTTTCGCGAACCTTTCTGACCAGGCGGTTT
>JASFGZ010000544.1:0-3462 GCA_050123495.1 Desulfobacterales bacterium | reverse complement strand
ATCTCCTGGCCGGGTTTGCCAATTTGAACCAGGCGACCATTTATACGATTTGCCACCTGATGAGCAAATTCAACCGGATCTGCCATTACGGCGACATCATAATCGAGCGGTGGTCGACCGGAAAGGATATCCCTGATCGCCCCCCCGACAATGTAGGCACCGCGGCATTTGGGAAAAATTTTCGTATCGATTTGAATCATTGTCTTTAACGCATCGGCACCAGCAGATTTTGATGCGTCAGGCCTAAAGCATCGGTTGAAATTTATCAACCGTATGGTTGGCTAAAGATCCTAAAAATTAGGACAAACTGCTTGACATGATTAAAATAATGATATAATTTTAGAATTAGCTGATCTAGGGCATAACCCACCAGATTGTGAGGGTACCTAATATATTCTTCTAATTAAAAATCACTGAACACTCATAATCCTCCTTAGAAACCAACATGGATCCAATCCATAAGTCTGCTGTGTAGGGACGCCTATATTTATTCAAATGTCTAACGTTGCCAAGCGCGAATACCTTCCAAGCGGTTTCTTTGAAGGCTAACCCGTCCTGAGCTTTAGCATAATGCTAAAGTGTTGAAAAGCGTCAATTAATTAATAAGAGCATCAGACATGGCGGCACAGGCCGGTTACGAACAGCCTGGGAATAATGAAGATAATTGAAACTCTGCCGGCAGGGGCAGATGAAAACTTACCGGAACACTAACTTAAAGGGGAATATGCTTAATGAATATCGTTGAACTGAAGGAGAAAAATATCAGCGAACTGACCCAGATGGCCAAACAATACAAAATTGAAGGCGCGGCCGGAATGCGCAAACAAGAGTTGATGTTCGCATTGCTTCAACATCAGATTGAAAAAAACGGTTTCATTTTCGGCGAAGGAACCTTGGAGATTCTGCCGGACGGGTTTGGGTTTTTAAGATCACCGGATTCAAATTATTTGCCGGGTCCGGATGATATTTACGTTTCACCATCCCAGATCCGACGGTTTAATCTAAGAACCGGGGACACTGTTTCGGGACAAATCCGCCAGCCGAAAGAATCTGAACGCTATTTCGCCCTCTTGAAGGTTGAGGCGGTTAATTTTGAAGACCCTGAGGTCGCCCGCGACAAGATTCTTTTTGATAATCTTACACCACTTTATCCCGACCGCAAAGTCAACCTTGAAACCGATCCTGAAAACTATTCCACCCGCATCATGGATATGATGATCCCCACCGGCTTTGGCCAGAGAGGCCTGATTGTATCCCCACCCCGATCCGGCAAGACCATGCTCTTGCAAAGTATTGCCAACGCAATTATCGCCAGTCACAAAGATGTCGTGCCGTTTGTGTTACTGATCGATGAACGGCCTGAGGAAGTCACCGATATGGAGCGCACCGTGGCTGCAGAAGTCATCAGTTCTACTTTTGATGAGCCGGCCGAACGGCATGTTCAGGTAGCCGAGATGGTGATTGACAAGGCCAAGCGGCTGGTTGAACATAAAAAAGACGTGGTTATCCTGTTGGATAGTATTACGCGCCTGGCCCGCGCATACAACTCCGTAGTTCCGCCCAGCGGGAAAATTTTATCCGGGGGTGTGGACTCCAATGCACTGCAGCGTCCAAAGCGATTCTTTGGGGCTGCCCGAAATATTGAGGAGGGCGGCAGTTTGACTATAATTGCCACAGCACTGGTTGATACGGGCAGCCGCATGGATGAAGTTATTTTTGAAGAATTTAAAGGTACCGGCAATGCCGAGATTCAGCTGGATCGCCGACTCGCTGATAAACGGGTGTATCCTTCATTTGACATCAAACGCTCCGGCACGCGCAAAGAGGAACTGCTTTTGGATGAGGAAATCCTGAATCGGGTTTGGATATTGCGCAAGCTGCTCACATCTTTAAATACGGTGGATAGCATGGAATTTTTACTTGAAAAAATGAGCGGGACGAAGAACAATAAAGAGTTTTTAAACTCTATGAATGCCTAGAAGTGGCTTCAAAACCCCATCTAGTGTCCGATGGCTGCGTTGCAATCCGTTTCAAAATGCTCACGTACTTGCGTGTACGCTCCGCTTTTGAAACGAATCGCGCCTTGCCCTCGAACATAATCTGAGGTTTTGAAACCACTTCTAAAATAAATTAGGGGTTGCCAAAAGGAATTTATTTGTATATACAAAAAACTTTTATGAAAATTTTTTTAGGGGGTTGAAATAAAATGAAAACTGATATTCATCCTGAGTATAATGAAACCACCATTCGGTGCGCCTGTGGAAACGTGCTGGAGGCCGGATCCACCAAAAGGGATATCCGCGTTGAAATTTGCTCAAAATGCCATCCGTTTTTTACCGGAAAGCAAAAGCTCATTGATACGGCGGGTCGAATCGAGCGTTTCCGCAAGAAATATGAAAAATTTCAGCAGAAAGAAAAACCAAATCAGTAGCACCCTCGCCTGCAATTATCCAGCTCGGCTGATGGGATTCTAAAACCGGTCCGTATCGGCCGAACTTCACAAGATGCTCTTTCCGGTCGCCTGGGTGTAACAAGCGACCGGGACATTTCCATTAAAATATTCACCTAAACATAATCCCAACTTCTCATTAATTTTCATGCGAGATTCAGGGATTACGAAACAACGAACCTAGAGACCGACGAAATAAGGTTTTGTGATTTCGCCATAGTCATTTTACCCTTCGTCGGTAAAGTGTTAGATAACGATCAGGTATTAAAACCAATGTTCGAAAAATTAAAAGGGGTTGAGCGACGATTTTCCGGCGTTGAGAAGCGTTTAGGCGACCCGGAGATTATAAAAGACCAACAGGCTTACCAGGACCTTATCCGGGAGCACGCTGACCTGAAAAAGATCGTGACAACCTACAGAGAATTCAAAGAGATTCTTCAGGGTATTGAAGAAAGTACAGAGCTGTTGCAGGATCCTGATCCTGAAATAAAAAGTTTGGCCCGGGACGAGCTTGCTGCACTGAACCTGAAAAAAAATCGGCTGGAAGACGATCTCAAAAAGCTGCTTTTACCCAGGGATCCCAATGATGAGAAGAATGTGATTGTTGAAATCCGCGCTGGCACCGGCGGGGAAGAGGCCGCTCTCTTTGCCAGCGATCTGTTTAGAATGTACAGCCGCTATGCAGAAAACCGCAATTGGAAAGTGGAAGTGATGGCGCATCACGCCACCGGTGTCGGCGGTATAAAAGAAATAATCGCCACGATTCATGGTAAAGGTGCCTACAGCGAATTTAAATATGAAAGCGGCATCCACCGTGTTCAACGCGTTCCGACCACCGAGACCCAGGGGCGAATTCATACCTCGGCGGTTACGGTAGCCGTTTTGCCGGAGGCTGAAGAGGTGGAAGTGCAAATTGATCCTTCCGAACTTAAAATCGACGTTTATCGATCTACGGGTCCTGGAGGTCAGAGTGTCAATACCACCGACTCCGCCGTTCGCATTACGCACCTTCC
>JASFGZ010000543.1:0-3477 GCA_050123495.1 Desulfobacterales bacterium | reverse complement strand
TGCATCTATTAGGATTCAACCCCACCCGCAGTCCTTCCAAACCAAGCTTGTATAAATAAATACAATTTTTTAATTGATAAAAGTTAAAGAATGGGGTATCCTATTATTTAGAACAAATTTGGGTATTTAACCGAAAATCTTTATGTACCTTCGAATATGCAAACCAACCGTCTTCAAAATTCAACCCCTAAAAGCGGTAGGCCGGATGCCGTTTTACGGGTACTCAACTCTCTACTGGCCGATCCAGGGCAAAAGAAACTCACCGGAAACCAGGCGACTATAATTCTGGATGCTCTGGCCAGCTCCAATGATGAGGATCTCGTCATAAGGTTTCCAGCAATACTCAGTATTTGTGTGCGCAATGGGGTTGCGCTCAACAGCCATATGTTGTTTTCAAAATATTGGGAATCGAGCCCCAAAAAACAAAATTTGGAAAAATTACTGTTAATCAGTGCCGAATTATTCGACCTTGAAGGAATTGAGGCTCCGCAAAACCTGAAAAAAATTGCCAGCTCGCTGAAGGCAAAATATGGGACCTTACTGTCATCCAAAATGCTGCCACTGAGCAGCGGCATAAGCATTTCTATAAGGGATTTGCAGGATACCCTAAGGGAGTACATCACCAAAACGAAGCATGCCATGCCGGCCTTTCAGCGGGGCGGACCGGAACAGGCGCCCAGCCGGGCGGTTTTAAACCGATCTGCTGACCTTCAAATCCATCTGGGGCGACTTTTTTCACCCAAACAAAAGGATCTTGTGTTTAAAAGATTGAACGGCGAGTCATTTACTAAAACCGAACGCGAATATTACTCCCGGGTTGTTCGAAAGAAATTGCAGGCAATCGCCGATTCTGAAGTCGGTTATATTGCCACAAGGCTGACGCAAAAATAAAAGCTTTTAGTTCACTTTAGTCACTTCTTTTTTGGTAATGAAAAACTTAAGGAAGATGAAATGGATATATTCTGGGATATACTGTTAAACACAGTGGAAATTTTAACGTTGTTATTTGGTGTTCTGGGGATGGCATTTTCCATGTTACTATTGTTTTCGCCCAGATTGACCAAAACTGTTGGCAACTTTTTTAACCGCAGCATCAACCTCGAACCTAAAATCAACATCCTGGATAAGGACATTAAAACCGAAACTCTAATTTATAGCCATCATGTCGTTTTTGGCTTATGCATGGTTGCCGGTTCGCTGTTTGCCTTTATCTTTTTCGTTTTTAGTCTGAACGTAGCCAACTTTGCCAATGTTTTCATCGTTTCCCAAAAATATTTCCTGATCTTTGAAATTGTTTTTTACGCCTTTGCCTGGATTGCGAGAGTTGCCTGCATCCTGGGGATTGTGTTCGGTGCCTTTCTCTTACTTGCGCCTGACAAAATGCGAAATGTCGATCGGAAAGTGAACATTTGGTTTGAAACCAAGGGAATTTTTGCAAGATTCGATCAAGCAGGCCCCGAATTGGATGTATTTTTATTCCGTCATCCCTTTTTCTTCGGTCTATCCGGTGTCCTTGTTTCATTTCTTATCATCACCCTGTCTGTCGTTAATTTGCTGACTTGATCAATATTCGCCGAGTTTTTAATTGACCAGACAAAAATATTCCTTTAATAATAGCTCCGTTGGATTTGAGCTTCTTTATTTTTCAAACGGTGAATATGAGCCTTTCGCATTCGGCAAAACTCAAAGAGCACGCCGCAAAGCGACTTTGCTCCGTTTAAAGCGCATTTCACTTGAGGAGCGCTGCGCTCGAGTCAAAGTTTTTTTTAAAAAGCCTCGAGTTCCGAAGGGCCGGTCCTCCCGCCCGTCAGACCGCTCATTAATATTCGGCAGTCCTTTCACACGCGCCTGAGAATGAGTACTGATGCTTGGATTCATTTGAACATGTAGCTTATATTTATTGATTGGAGTTGATTGTGGAGAAAAGTGAGTTTCGGATTTTTCCGCCCGAAAGAATGAGCGCCGATTTTCCCTGGCAAATCTGGGCGATAGGGTGGCTGTGTATCTTTAAGGGCGTTATATGGCTGGCTTACGAGCCAAGCATGTCAGATAAAATGCTCTCTCTGTTCGGTTTTAAATATACGCTGCAGATGGTGCCCCTGATCATTTTTGGAATTGGTATTTGGAACCGACGGAAGTGGGCTGTGTGGGGGGCAGTCATTATCAGTGCGGTTAATTTAATTTTTATCTTCGTTACGCCGCTGGCTTACAGCTCTATGGTGGTGAAATCCGAGGTACCCATCTGGTCGGTTTTGCTTTCAATTGTCACCATGCTTTGTAATGGTCCGCTGGGCGATCTGCTAATCCTCCTCGCCACTCCTCTTTTACTTAAAAGCGTTAAAAAGACTTAAAGGTTCAGGGTTCAAAGGTTCAAGGCGCTGGTTACTCGTTTCTGGTTTCTGGTTGCCGGCTACTGGCAACCGCAGAGAGCTGCGCTACCGGCTAATTATTTAAGACAGGATTAACAGGATTAATTGGATTTTCTCTTTTGGCCGCTCTCCGGAAGACAGCGACCAAACCCCAATCGCCTCCGGCGAAGGTGGATCTATTATAGCTAATGGAACGGCACTGCGAAACTATATTCAGGTATATGGAATTTAGAATAAAAATTACTTTTCCGCCGGAGGCGGATTAGGTTTTCTCACTTCCATCCGGGAAGTGAGAAAGAATAAAAAAAATCCTGAATATCCTGTTTATCCTGTCTAATAAAAATTCCGAAAATGAGGATCTATTACAAGCACACATGGTCCAGCGGTTCTAAAGCCGGTTACAGGCTGGCGGTGAGGTAGCTTCCGCCAGCCTGTAAGGAGAGGAATCAGTTGCAAGGCACTGTTCCGGGAAATAACAGTGAACCTTGAAACGGATTTGCCAGGCTAGGCAGGCAAAAATACCAGTGCAAGTATGAAAAATACAAGGCCAATCAGCATAACGGCCATGCAATACCCCATGATTTGCCGGGCTTTTAAGCCGGTCAATCCCAATAAGGCCAGGGCCCAGAATGGCTGAAACAGGTTCGTCCATTGATCGCCGTACGCTAATGCCATGACGGTCTTGGAATAACTGACGCCGATTGTCTTGGCCGCCTCGACAACCACCGGACCTTGTACCGCCCATTGGCCGCCGCCGGAAGGTACAAATATATTGACCAGGCTTGCACTGATGAAGGTAAACAGCGGGTAGGTGAATTGATTGGATATGGCCACGAACCAGCCGGCGATGACCACGATTAATCCCGAGTACTTCATCATTCCCATGATTCCTGCGTAAAAAGGGAACTGGAGGATAATTCCGGCACAACCCCGGGTGCCTTCGGCGATGGCGCGCACATAGTTGATGGGTGTACGGTGCAGCAGAATACCGACAATCATGAAAGTGAAGTTGACGATGTTCAAATTGAGTTTGAAGCCTTTGGTCGCAAAATACCACACGATAATGATCAATCCCATCACACCCACGATGATGCTGATAGCCATGCTG
>JASFGZ010000542.1:0-3491 GCA_050123495.1 Desulfobacterales bacterium | reverse complement strand
CTAAGCTTTTTTGCTTCCGCCGTCCACATCGATAGCCGCGGCATAGTTACGCTACCAGCAGAACGACGCCGGGTCCGGATTCCGCAATCAAGTAATTCCGCCTCGATAGATCGGCTTTCAGTTTTGGTTATCCCCCAAATTTTCAAAGAATCTAAATCATTCCAAGTTATTTATTTAAGGACGTCCCCCTTTTGAGAATAAAAATGTTGACCGAATTTTAGCATTTGCTAACATATCCGCTTACCGGTTACGTCCAATAGCAGGATAACCCGACATTTCGATATTACCTGAAGTCAGTTTTTCGAAATAACGACTCAAGATATGCTGCATATCAGTTGCAGCCTTCATGAAAACTCAGCATAAATTTAACGATCAACAACGTTAACATTTTTCTCATCTCATTTTCGATATCTTACATATGTGTTTTGAACCAGCGTTTTCTGTTTGCCTAAATTTATTTTGTTGGGAAGCGCAAGGCGAAGACGATGAAAATGAAAGGGGGGATAATAACCGATGAGTGCCATTAAAACCATAAGTGTAGTATTTGGCGTTGTCCTGGCGGCCGTGATCGGATATTCATTTTACCTTCATTTCGGCCCTATTCAAAAAATCTCTAATGAAAATAAAAAGTTAAAAGATGAAATAACCCAACTTCGGAAAGCCTCAACGGAATCAAAGGCCGGAAACCAGACCGCGATCAACGAAAAGACCCGCAGAATTGACGATCTGGAGAAGGCGCTTTCAGAAGTCCAGCAGGAAAAAACGGCGACCCGGGCAGATCTTCAGGAACAAATCCAGGGCTTAAAAGATCAGCTGGCCCAAGGCGAGCAAGACATCAACACTTCCCGCAATGAAATTGAAAATCTGCAGCAGACGATTGCCGATTTGAAAGGCAGCCAGGAGCATTTAAACCAGAAATCAACAGATTTGAGCAACCAGCTGCTAGAATCCAAAAATCAACTCGACGGATTGTATCAACAGATGGCGCTCAAAGAAACGAAACTCAGTGAAATGATGGAAGCCCGTCTGGGATTAACAAACCAGGTCGATCTGCTGAAAAAGGAGAAGCAGGATCTCGGCCAGAGAACGATGGCGCTGGAAAAGCAATTGCAGCAATCCCGAGAGCAGCTCAATTCAGTCTCCCAGGCGGCGGCCTCCAAGGAAAACCAGCTGAAAACCATAGCCAAAACCAAAGCGGAACTGGAGAAGCAGCTGCAGCAACAAATTCAGGAAAAAGATCTGCAGATCAGTGCCCTCGAGGACAAACTAAAGATTCAGTTGCTCGATAAAATTTTATTTAATCCGGGAAACGCCGTTGTCACCGCCCATGGTCGCAAAGTTTTAAAAAATCTGGCCGCCGAATTGAAAAAGCTCCAGGGTATCCGCCTGTCGGTCGAAGGCCACACGGATAATCAGCCGCTTTCGAAAGAATCCCGAGCCGTCTATCACGACAATCTGGGATTGTCCGCAGCGCGCGCAGCAGCTGTATCTCGAACACTTCGCACCCTGGGTCTTGACCCCAGGCTTCTCTCAGCAACTGGCTTCTCTATGTACAGGCCTGTCGGCAGTAATGCCACACCTGAAGGACAACAATTAAATCGCCGAGTTGAAATTATCCTTTTACCCACCCGATGAGCAGGTCTTAGGGAGTTTTACCTAATGGGGAAAGAGAAAGCAGGGGACGTCCTTAAAAAAGTAAATAAGTATTAATTGCAATAGAGTGTTTGGGTGAAAATTATGGGAGGGTGATTGCTCAATTCAATCCGTATTTCAGCTAAATTTTAGAGAGGGGCTGAAACGAATTGTTTTCAGTAGGCGGTTTTGCGTGAGACTATTTTAATCCGGCCGGTAGGGTTTGCCTAATGCAGAAGGGGCCATTCCCGAAAACATATTCAGCAGAGCCTTCACATGGGCTTTGCCCTCTGCCCAGATCAAAACGGATTCTTTCTGGGCAACGGACATAACCAGGAGGGTAAAAATCATCAACGGGAAGGGCGCCACCTGAAACACCTGGGCCGGGACCGAAGGCAGCCACCCCTGAAGATAGATGCCGAAAACCTGCAGAAAAGAGAAAAGATAGGCTCCGATCGCCGCCTTTACCGGATTCCAGCCGCCAAAAATCACCAGTGCCAGGGCGATCCAGCCGGTTCCCTCGGCGCCCTGGGGACGGCCCCAGCCGGGCTTGGTGACCAGTGAAAATGTGGCGCCGGCCAGTCCGACCAGCAAACCGCCGCAGATCGCATAAAAAAGCTGCAGCCTCTGAGGGTTCATTCCGCGGGCAAATGAGGCCCGGGGGTGTTCGCCAACCGATCGAAGCTCAAGACCGTATGGCGTTCGGTAAATATACCACCAACAAACAATGATCATCATAAGGCTGAGGTAAACCGGCAGATTGTGGTGAAAAAACACATCGCCGACAAATGGAATCTGATCGAGCAGCGGAACCGAGAGCGGCGTCACCTGGGGGCCCTGTATGCGGGAGTAAGGGTTGCCGATAAAATACGCCAGGTCCCGTCCCATCAACGTTAAGACAAACCCTACCGCCACCTGGTTCTGGCCCAGATAAATACTGAATACGGCCACAACCAATGCCATCAGCGCTCCGACGAGCGCGCCGCCGACAAAGCCGGCCAGTAGGTTGTTGGTCTCAAGGGCAATGGCAAACGCCGCCATGGCGCTCAACAGGATGGAGCCGTCCAAAGAAAGGTTGATGAGCCCCGCCTTCTCCGTGATGGTCTCACCCAGGGCAGCCAGAACGATTGGTGCAGCCCCGGCAACAACACCGGCAAACAGGATCGTAATATCTAGTTCGGTCATATCTTTACGATGAAGCTTGGAGTAAGAAAATCCCCAGCACCAAAATTTTTAAATTCCAAATCACAAATCACAAAAACCAAACAAATTACAATGACCGAAATTCAAAATCCCAAACATGTTTTGGTCATTGAAAATTGAGATTTGATATTTATTTGTAATTTGGTGCTTGGAAATTGCAACTTTGTGTTTATTCAAGAGATCTTTTCTATGAAATAAGAACGACAAAAAAAACAATTCGTGTTTAAGTAAACTAAAGAATAAACTAGGCACTCTGCCCTCTGTTATCTGTTCTCTGACTTCTGTTTTTCCCATCGCTTGCGCCAGGCATGAACACCGAGCGTGGCCAGGACCATGGCTCCCTGAATGACACCACTTAGGGAAGAATCGAGCTGAAGTACCATGGGCAGTTGGATGCTGCCGACATTTAAACAGGCAAAAAAGAAAGCCACAAGCGGCACCAGCCAGATATTATAATTGGAAAGCATCGCGACCAGCAGGGCCAGATAGCCGTAATTGCTGGAGATGGCCGGAAGCAGGCGGTGGTACACACCGCTAACCTGCAGACTGCCGGCAATACCGGCAAATCCACCGGCAAAAATCATGGCCAGTATCATGTTGCGTGCCGGTTTAAGCCCAAACAGATAAGAAGCAAACGGGTTGCTTCCGATGGCTTT
>JASFGZ010000541.1:0-3494 GCA_050123495.1 Desulfobacterales bacterium | reverse complement strand
GATATTCGTAACCGACCTGGATCAGGATAAGAAAAACGAGGTGATCGTTGTCAAGAACCAAGATGTTTCCCGCGGGCTTTTCCATAGATACCGAAAATATGTCGGCGGGCATTTTGAAGCCCTCGTCTGGGATAATGTCGGGCTTCGAAGGCAGTGGCAAACACGCCAATTTAGCGGATACATCAGCGACTATGACATTGGCGATCTGTATAACGACGGAACAGATGAACTGGTGTTTGCGGTGCTGGCAAAATCCGCCGGCCCGATCGCCGACCCTAAAAGCTACCTCGTTTCCTGGCGTTTGAAAAAATAGCCTTTTTTAAAGAGATCGCCGTTTAGAAACCACTTCTAATCAACATCAAGCGGCATCGGCAGATAAGCCTGTTGATGAAATATTTTCATCAGCACTTTGAACTCGGGCCGAAAGCGCTCATAGTGCAAGTTATCTACATAGCGGTTGGCACCGCTGCTTGCCAACGGCACAATATCTTCCCGCCACAAATACCCCCGCTCGAGGAAAATGGCCTTCAGTTGATCGTTTAACGTGCGACTGGTATTAGCGCTGCCGGATCGGTACGGCCTGGGGTCGCTTTTTCGAAAAATGAAATGCGCTTTCTAAAAACCCTCATAGGGCCAGTTAAGCCTCCTTTCAGCCTCTAAAAAAGGGCGCTGCCACACCAGAAGCTCGATCAGGGCATCACAGATTTCATCCCGCCGCCGCCGAAAATAGATCGAATCAGTCGAATCGAAAAGCTTTCGGGAATCGACACGTTCAAAAAAAAGTCCAGTATGTGAATATGTATCTGATGGGCGGCATTTGTCATGGCATGCGTTTAAACAATTTCTCCAGGGTGATCAGGTCCCATCGGATCCAGCTCGGCCGGCCGTGGGGGCAATGGGAGGGATTCTCGCATTCATCCAGTTGATGGAGCAGTTCCCTGATCTGTTCGTCAGTAAGCTGTTGGTTGGCCCGCATGGCACCATGGCAGGCCATCACCATCCGACACTGATCCAGCGTATTTTCCAGACCCGGTGAATAGCCGTCCGCGGCGATTTTCTCCACGATTTCATAAATCATGGGGCTAAGATCCCGCCCGGAAAGCAAGGCCGGTACGGCCTTTACAATAAAGGTATTTTTCCCGAAAGGTTCGATATCCAATCCCAGATTCTTTAAATCCGAAAGCATTTGTCCCAGAATTTCCGCTTCCCTGAAATTGAACTCCAGAGTTTCGGGAACCAGAAGCTTCTGGGCGACTGATGGCCGATCGTTGCTGCGCTGCTTGAGTTGTTCAAACAAAATGCGTTCGTGGGCCGCATGCTGGTCGATAAGCACCAGACCACCATCCGATTCACAGACGATATAGAGGTTGTGCAGCTGGCCCACAACCCGTAAAGCGCTAAAGCCTTTGCTTTCAAACATCAGTTCCGGTTGTCTCTGTCTGTCGTCTGTTGTCTTCTGTTCCCTGTTTTTAATTCCCAAATCCGAAATCCCAAATCTGACATCATCTTTAACTGCCCCTTTTCCGGCAGGTCTAAAAGTTGAAATCGCCTCAAAAATCTGTGCCGTTTTTTGAGGCGCTTGTCCTGGCAGCCCATTTTGCGGACCCCAATCGAGTCTATCAATTTCATAAAGCGTCTGTGCGATGCCGCTTTTTACAGCCTCGTGCACCTGGTGGGAGTTCACAAATCGAACTTCATTTTTGGTCGGATGAACGTTGACATCCACCTGATCGAAAGGGACTTTGATAAAAACAACGGCGATCGGAAATTGCCCTTTAACCAGGCGTTGGGCATACCCCTGAAATACGCCGTGTTGAATGGTGCGGTCACGGATAAATCGTCCGTTTACGTAAATATAAAGCCCTCTGGTGGTCCGCCGGGTCACTTCAGGAGAGCTGATCCAGCCTGAAACCGAAACGGCGTCGCGCTTAAATTCGATGGGATGAAGACCGGACCGCGAATTTCTGCCCAGCACATCCACAACCCGGTCAAGATGTTGAGATACGAGCGGCCAGCTCTTGACAACTTTATCGTTGTGGATCAATCGAAACTGAACCTCCGGATGTCCCAGAGACATTCGGGCAACGATATCGGCAATATGGCTCATTTCAGTGCCGACCGTTTTCAAAAATTTCCTTCTTGCCGGTGTATTAAAGAACAGCTCTTTGACGGTAATCAGCGTCCCTTCCGGAGCGCCGATCTCAGAGACATTTTTGATTTTTCCACCGTCGACAATAATTTGGGTGCCGCTATCTGAGGTATTATCGCGGGTTATCAATGCAAAGCGCGAGACCGCTGCAATACTGGGCAGCGCTTCGCCGCGAAATCCCAGGGTACTGATTGCAAACAAATCTTCATCCGTTGAAATTTTGCTGGTCGCGTAACGCTCGATGGCTAAAAGCGCATCATCACGCCGCATGCCGACACCGTTGTCGGACACCTGAATCAGGGACTGACCGCCTTTTTCCACTTCTATGATCACACGGGTGGCCCCGGCATCCAGTGCATTTTCAACCAGCTCCTTGACCACCGAAGCCGGCCGCTCGACAACCTCGCCGGCGGCGATTTTATTGGACAGGTTTTCCGGTAGTATTCTGATTTTTGGCATAATTGGTGTTTGGTGTTATCCCTTTTTTTGTTTCAAAAAATTCAGCAGGTATTCGGCATCCATCGGCGAAAGATCGAATTTCAAGCATGCTTTCTCAATCAGCTCCGAAGGTTTTTGCCCGGGATTGTACTTGCGTTCTTCGGAAATCCATTTGACGGCTTTTCTTAAATCTTCACCTGCAGGTTGCACAGTGGTCATAAAGGGATTCTCCTTTGTCAGTTGTCAGTTGTCCGTTGTCTGTTGTTAAAAGCTTTTGACCTACCCCGTTTAAGCACAAGACCATATAACACGCTCGGTAAAATTAAAGCAACGAACGACGAACAACGGACAACGGACAAAAAAGCCCGATTTATAGCGCCGAGCTATAAATCGGGCTTTTTTTTATGAAAATCAGTGGCCTGTTCAAAATTATAAGCGGCCTTTAAAAGTATTGCCTCGCTAAAATGCTTGCCCATTAATTGCAGCCCGATCGGATGGCCTTCTTTAGAAAATCCACAGGGTATTGATAGGCCCGGAATCCCGGCCAGGTTCGCTGATAGGGTGAAAATGTCGGTTAAATACATCGTCAGCGGGTCATCGACTTTCTCACCGATCTTGAATGCCGGCGTCGGCGCCACCGGACATACGATCAAATCACAGGTTTCAAAAGCGTTATGAAAATCTTCAATAATGAGCGTCCTCACCTGCGAGGCTTTGCCGTAGTAGGCATCGTAATAGCCGGCGGAAAGGCAGTAAGTCCCAATAATGATGCGCCGCTGAACTTCGGGACCGAACCCATTTGAGCGCGTGCTGCGATACATTTTAATCATGTCGTTTTGATCTTTATCCCGCAGGCCATATTTGACACCATCATAGCGCGCCAGATTTGAGCTGGCCTCTGAGGGCG
>JASFGZ010000540.1:0-3496 GCA_050123495.1 Desulfobacterales bacterium | reverse complement strand
GCTCTGGGCCTGCCGGTGGCGATGGCTAAAATATTATTTTTTGCGAGCGAATCAAGAACGCCCGGTTCAATCAGCAGTTTTTCTCGATGGATAAAGCCCTCATTATGGTAAAACCGGGGGGACACACCATAGGTGGCTTCAAAAAGAGCCTTTCCCAGATAGACTTCCTGAAAAATTTGTTTGATAATGTTCCCGCTGCCGACATCGCCCCTATACAGCCCATCGACAAACGGATTTTTGGTTTTGCCGGCTCTCTGAAGCAAGACCGACAGCGGTTTTTGGGTTGATTTCAGAAATTCGATCAGGGCGCTCAAATCGCATTGACCGATTGTCTCGTGATAGCGATCCCACGGGTCTTTGCTCTCATAGACCGGCGGCTTTTCGATCACATTAAATAACAGGTTTATAACAAGACAGGATAAATCCCAGTCATTATTCAGGCCGCCGCTTTGCTTGACCGCCGCCAGATCGGTCAGCGGGAAAAGCGGCTGTGGTAATTTTTCAGATGCCGGGGCGCTTTTAAAGAAGAGTTTCGCTGTTTGACGCACGGTATCGCGATAGGATCTGGATACATCTATCAGAACCCCATCCATGTCGAATACGATCAGGTTTCTATTTGGCATTGATCTTACCGTTTAGTACGCGGTTACATTTTCTTGGATGATATTCGTTATTTCCGGAATGGAGGTTATAAAATGAAAACTGTTGGAGGTAAATCCTTTTTTTTTCTTGCCGGTCCGGTCTATCATAACCGGAATCGAGGACCAATTTAAAAGTGGCAAATCGGTATAACCGTCACCCACCACAATGGTGCGTTCCGGGGACAAATTTAGTTTATTCATCACGGTCAACTTATCATCCGGATCCGGAAGTCGCAGATCCATTCCCACAATTCGATCTTCATCAAACTGAAAACGGTTTCCTTCTATCAGACCAAAGCAATCCTCTATCCCGGCAAACTTTAAAATTCGTTCGCTTAAATCAACAGTGCCGCAGCTCAACACGACCATATTATATCCAACATTTTTTAAATTCCAAAAACATTTGCGGTCTGCAGTTGAAATTTCTTCAGCCAGATTGCGGCAGACTTTATCCAGGACGGAGGTCGGCGTGTTCTTTAACAAGCGAATGTAAGATTTTTTAAAACGCTTGCGCAACCATTCCTGTTGATCCGCATAAATGATGGCTTTGGTATAGCCTTTTTTAAACCAGTTGAATGGATTATCCGGTTGATTCATCCGGTACAGTAATAATGACTGCTCGCTGTCAAAGGGTGCGCTCGGCAGTATTGTTCCATCAAAATCCCAGATGATGTTAAGATTTTCCATTTTTAATATGGGGTCAGGTCTTCATTCTTGACAGATTAAGTTTTTTTCTATTTTTTCTATTTTTCTATTTAGCTTTCTATCTTTCGATATTTTTTCTGAAATACGCCGATACGCCTGTGAAACTCCAGATTCTCCAATACCAAAATGTTTTCCAATATCTTTGAGTCTCTCTCTTGTATATCGGCGGCAAAGATAAAGCTTTATATCCCTTGCTAATGACTGCTCTTCACTCACCTCAGAATCTACTTCATCAAAAATATCTCTCATTGAGACTCTTTCAGACAATTCTTTCAAGGCAGGTAAATTATTATCAGGTTTTTTACCCAATAAATATTTCTCTTTTATATAATCTATAAACTCTTCGCTGCCGAGCAACGTAGAACTCACGACTTTTTCCAGCGGGCTTTCATATTGCTTATTAGCCAGAGCGTTTACAAAGCTTCGATAACTTTTCTGCGCACTTGAAATATTTGTACCGAAATATTCAAGGATAAAATCTCTGTATAGCCATTCAGGGGATTTTCGTTTGCCAATATAAAATTTATAACTCGACCATTCATATTTTTCAGGAGTTTCAACAACCATAGCCCTGACTGGATTTAAATGGATATATCGTGAAAGTTCTTTTGCATATTGATCAATGGCAACGAGTATAGCCTTATAGCGGCCATGAAATAAATGGCCGGATCTTTTTCGCTTCACGTTAAAATAGGTGGTATAAGCACCGTTAATATGTTGCATGATTTGAGAAAGGTTGCCAAAAGGTGTTTCCAATAGCAGGTGATAATGGTTGTCCATCAAGCAATAGGCATGAATAATTGCTTTGTATCTCTCAGATGCTGATTCAAGATATTCAAGAAACTTTAGTCTGTCGCGCTTGCTTTTATATATATTCTTACGTTCATTACCGCGTGAAGTTACATGATAAAATGCACTTGGAAACATGATCCTTAAAGGACGCGCCATTTAGGCCTCCATTCGGTCATATGGAACATCAGCTTAGCATTGTAATGGGTCATAAACTGATTTTGCAGTGTTTGTCAAGAATGAAGACCTGACCCCTAATTAAATCCTTTATTAATATTTCTATAAAAATAGAAGACTATTGAATTTATATAAATTTTAAACATACAGATTGACTTTTGATCAAAAACTTGGTTTTTTGAACTGCAGTTGGCCCCAATTTATGTTTCTTTCTAAATAGCCGACAAAGCCGATTATTACAACTTTTACCAAAAAAATAGTAAAAGTGGCAGGCTTCATTCGAATATTCTTTTCAACCGATCAGCGGATTGCTGTTTTGAATTGGGGATGAATCATTAATTCGGTTTTCATTGATCCTGCATTTTGTGGTTATTTTCATTTCTTTTCAGTGGGGATGGTTCATTATATATGGATCAATTTTATTCTTGAATTAATCAAATCGAAAGGAGGAAACTCATTATGAAAAAAACATTTTTTATTTTATGCATGCTTTCTGCTTTTTTGTTTGCTCTCATGGGCAGTGCATATGCAGCCGAGACGCTTTCATTGCTGACCTGGAAAGGCTATGCACCGAAAAATCTGGTTGAAAAGTTTGAAAAGGAAACCGGCATAATTGTTAAGGCTACTTATTCCAGCAATGAGGAAATGATTGCCAAGCTGCGTGCGACGCGCGGGGCCGGTTTTGATCTGGCCCAGCCCAGCCAGGACCGAATTTCCGCCGTACAGGAGAAGTATAATATTTACCAGCCGATTGATCTGTCCAAAATTAAAGCCGAGCAAATTATTTCTTCAATGCTGGAGGCCGTAAAGTTAAACACCATGGTAAACGTTAAGCCACACGCTGTGCCGTTTTGCTGGGGGACATCCGGTTTAATTGTAAATCGTAAATTTGCCGCTGATGCGAAGGACTACTCGGATTTGCTCAATGAAAAGTATAAAGGCCGGGTCAGCTATCGCCTGAAACGGCCGACGCTGATCGCATTAGCATTCGCGATGGGAGATGATCCATTCGCAAAATATAGTGACGTGAATGCTTACCAAGCGTTAATGGATAAAGTCGGCCAGGCCCTAATCGACGGCAAAGGTATTGTTAAGAATTATTGGACCAATGGGGATGCCTTATTGCAGGCCATGCGATCTGAAGAGGTGTATCTGGCAATGGCCTGGGATGGTGGCGGCTGGAA
>JASFGZ010000539.1:0-3497 GCA_050123495.1 Desulfobacterales bacterium | reverse complement strand
CGCCAAACCGGCAGTTACCAGACCCCCGGGGGAATTAACATAAAAATTGATATCTTTGTCCGGATCTTCGGATTCTAAAAAGAGCAGCTGAGCAATGATCAGGTTGGCAATCTCATCATTCATTGCCGTGCCCAGAAAGATGATCCGGTCTTTTAAAAGCCGTGAATAAATATCATAAGCCCGCTCTCCCCGGCTGCTTTGCTCAATCACCATCGGTATCAGTGGCACGATTTGCCTCCTTGATCAACTAAATCCTATTTCGGTTTCTTTTTAGCCTGTTTTTTAGACCTGGTTTTTTTCGGCTCATCCGCCTTTACGTCCTTAATTGTACTACTATCAATGATAAGTTTGATCGCCTTTTTTTCAAGTAACGTATGCTTGAAAAACTCAAGGTTATCCGGATTCTGATCATAGTATTTCTTAATTTCGTCCAGCGGCTGGTTGAAGTTTTCAGACATCTCTTGCAGTCCGCCTTCAAGCTCGTCATCGGCCAGGGCGAGATTTTCCTGATCGATAATCTTACCTAAAATGAGATGGCGTTTGACCTGTTTCAGCGCCGTGTCACGGTATTTTTCGGCGATCGTTTCTTTGGACAGCCCCATCTCTTCGAGTGAGGTATTCCGATAGGCAAACGACCGCTCAGCCTCTTTAACAATGCCGTCAAGCTCCATTTCGACCATGGCATCGGGCACTTCAAAATCCGTTTTAGCGATCAGTTCAGAAAAAACCTGCTCGTTGAGTTCCTGTTCGGTGCGTTTGGTGTAGCCTTGCTTTAGATTGTCCAAAATAACATTTTTCAGCTCATCCAGGGTTTCATAGGAACCCGCTTTTTTTGCCAGCGCATCGTTAATTTCCGGCAATATTTCTTCCCTGATTTCGTTCAGGGTCACCTTAAAAGAAATCTCAAGATCGGCCAGCTTTTCGTTCGCATGGTCCTCTGCAAATTTTATTTTGAACTCATTGGTATCCCCCGGCTTCATGCCGCAGATCCGGCTATCAAAATCTTCAGATATGGCGGCCTTGCCGATTTCGAGACTAAAATTTTCGGTCTTGGCGAATTCCGGCACAGGATCTCCATCTTTGGAACCTTCAAAATCAATCAGGGCAAAATCCCCATCCTGGGCCGGCCGATCTTCAGAAATTTTCTGCTGCCGGGCCATATTTTTCTGAAGGGTTTTCAGCTGGACGTCCACCTCGTTGTCGCTGACCTCATACCGGGTGCGCTCCAGGCTGAGTCCCTTATAATCAATATCCTCAATCTCCGGTGTAATCTCAACGGTGGCATCGTATTTATAGGAACTGTCCGCCGCTAACTCAGGGGGTTCCAGTTGGGGATTGCCGACGACCTTGAGCTCGCTCTGTTTGATGGCATCGATGAATGAACTCTGAATAAGTCTCGAAGATACATCGGCATGCACATCTTTTTTGAACATTCTTTCCAAAACGGACCGGGGCACCTTTCCCGGTCGAAAACCCTTAATTTTAGCGTTTTTCTTTAATTGATTATACGCTTTTTCCAGCTCCCGGGCAACCTCATCCTGCGGTATCTCAATATGAAGCGTTTTTTTTACGCT
Organism: Desulfobacterales bacterium; assembly: GCA_050123495.1. Classification (GTDB taxonomy): domain Bacteria; phylum Desulfobacterota; class Desulfobacteria; order Desulfobacterales; family JAHEIW01; genus JAHEIW01. Next base: position 1,923 of record JASFGZ010000539.1, on the reverse strand, counting down.
GCTGACATCTTCAATCGTAAATTGCATTGCGTTTCCTGTCCCATAAAATTTAAGCGCCTTGTAGAATATACTCACCGCAGAGTTTTTAGAGTACACAGAGAAAATCACTAAAGAACCGATGAAGCTTCTTAACCCTTAAAATCCAATCTCCGTGTTCTCTGGGCTCTCTGTGGTAAATAAACTAACACGACATAAGATCAAGTCGTCTCAAGGCACTCGGCAAAATTTCAAAATGGTGCGAGAGGGGAGACTTGAACTCCCACTCTGTTTCCAGAGCTGGATCCTAAGTCCAGTGCGTCTACCAATTCCGCCACTCTCGCATATTTTAAAAAGGAATTCAGGGTAAGTGATCTGGGCAAACGGACCCCGGCGGATAAAGTTAAGATCCCGGAATCTGTGGTAATCTTGCGGCTTGACTTTATACCCAAATCCGTTAAATTTCAGTATAAAAGACAAAACAGATAATGTCAATCCAATCGGCTGTCAAGTAAAATAATATCGCTGCAGGCCGAACAGGATTGAAAAAACAGCGCGGATTTACTATAAAAATAGGATGTTTCTTCGAAACAGAAAAGCCTCAAATTTAAAAATGAGCCCATTCCGAAAAAATAGCGTGCCCGGTACCGGCCGACAAGTTGGTGGCTGCTGCATCACTGCTGCAATTCTTTTTAGTTTGCTCATTTCCATCCCTGCTTCCGAGACAGATGCAAAACAAGCGCTTCTTGAAGCCGGCATGCCGGTGGTCGTTATCGATCCCGGTCACGGGGGAAATGACATCGGTGCAAAAGGCCCGGGCGGTACCCAGGAGAAAACGGTTACCTTGAATCTGGCACGGTCAATCGCAGACCAATTGAAGACAAGCTGTCGGGTGGTTCTGACGCGAAGCGATGATTATGGGCTGGATATTTCAGAACGTACAGCTGTGGCCAATCAGTCCAGAGCCGATATTTTTATCAGCCTCCATACCGGCAGTAGTTTTACCGGCAGCATCAGCGGAGAGACGGTATATTTTTATCAACAATTCCTGATATCTTCTCTAACAGCTGAATCCAAAACACCGCAATCCCTGACCGACAGCAATATCCCCGTAAGTTGGGATCAGATCCAGACGAAATACCGGATAACCAGCCAGAAGCTGGCAGAATTGATACAAAACCAGCTGAATAGCGTCCGCCGGCCACCGGATACGAAAATTCAGGGAGCCCCTCTGCTGGTTCTGGAAGGCGCCGATATGCCGGCGGTTGCGATCGAAATCGGAAATCTTTCAAATCCCAACGAAGAAAAGGCACTGGGTGATACTGAGTTTTTGGCGGCGATTGCCCGGGCGATTGCCAGAGGGGTCGATGCGTTTTTTGCACAAAAATCACCTTAGCTATTTGACAACCTAATGCTAAAGTCTTTCTTATTTTGGTACCATTAAAAAATCCGATCACGAAAGCACGAAATTCAGAAAGCACGAAACAATATAATTTTTTGGTTTTCGCGTTTTCGTTCTTTCGTGTTTTCGTGGTAAATTATTTTTCTGTCTAAACAGATTCGGCACCTTATATATATGTATTGGGATTTGATGCTTGAAGGAATTAGTAAAGCGTGTTAAAGATTCTCTCGCAAATCGGGGCGTGGCGCAGCCTGGTAGCGCGCCTGCTTTGGGAGCAGGAAGTCGGAGGTTCAAATCCTCTCGCCCCGACCAATAATTTCAATAGTTTACAGAATTTTTAATTTTATCATCTTCATTTTGGTAGTGGCTTTTTGTAGTGGTTTCTGCCGAAAACTCCCCTTCCACAAGCCTCAGAGCTTCCCTGGCGGCTTCGTCGATGCTGTGCAGATAGATTTCGGTAGTTCGGTGGCGCTTATGCCTGAGAAGCTTTTGGACAGTCTTGGTTGATTGCTATTTGCGATCTGCCAAGAAAGATGCCATAAAAT
>JASFGZ010000538.1:0-3503 GCA_050123495.1 Desulfobacterales bacterium | reverse complement strand
AACGCCGCCAAAATCAGATTCATAATGAAAATCGGATTTAAGCTGTCGCAGATACTGACACAGTGCCAGCACATATAGATGGTACTGCAGAATATAGTAATTTTCCTGCATCGTGCGATGAAGCGCGTCCCGGTGGTAGTCATCAATCGTCGGCCCGAGATAGTTGGATTTCCAATCCACCAGATAAAATCGGTTTTGATGTTGGAAAACCAGATCCATATACCCTTTCATGAAACCGGCGGCGGGACTGAAAACGAGTTCTTCAAGTCTGCCGGTGAAATCTCCTTCATCATCGACACTGCCGTGTCGCCTGAAAACAGAACGCAGGGTCTCAGGGGCAATCGCATTCAAAGGAAAGTAAAATTCCATCTCGTTGATGCGGTGCTCGAAAGCAATTGAAGATAGCGTTAGGTCCTGCCTGTCTGGCAGTAAGGGCACATTGAGAACATGTGAAATTGTCTCGGAAATTATATGCGCCCAGGTCCCGTCAAAACCATAGGACTGGAGTAAGTTTTGAACCGGCTTGCCTAATTCTCGCGCTGAACGGCTGGTGTAGTCCAGATGTTCGAGTAGATCATGAAAAAAATTTCCGGCTCGGGACCCTTTCGGAAATGCAAAAATATCGCCACGCTCAGCGGGTTCCTGAGGCGCAATCCATTCTTCGGAATGATCGGCCAGGTGTCTGAAAAGATCGGCAAACGCATCCCGGTCTGGAAGATCTATGTCTGAAATCCGTCTTGAAATCAGCGACGAATAGCTTGTAACCTTCCAGGTGCGGTCAATTTTGCCTGCAAATTGCCGAGCGGCAAATGGTTCTGCGGCGCCCGGTGGTTCAAAAAAGTCGCGGTCCGAAGGCTCGGGCAAAGAAACCACCTCAATGCTCCCCCGGGATTTTTTTACCAAATGATTTAAATCAGCCCTGCGGTCTTCATCTGATTTTCCACTCACATGCCGCTTCAGCTCGGCAACGAGATCTTCGGACCGGTAATCGAGTTGGAAACGATCGGAAGGATGCAACAGATACGCAAGGGCTGAAGATTCGGCTGTGTTGATTCGCCCCCATACAAGGTAGCAGATGGATTTTGCACGGGTTAGTGCGACATATAACAGGCGGATATTTTCAGCCAGCAGTTCATTCCGGGCGCGTATGGCATTGGCATCGCGTGCATCCGAGCCCAAATCAAGCGTCAGGCGCCGGTCCTCATCTGCTTGATGAAAAAGTATTTCACGGTCTCTTAAAAATGAGCCCTCCCATCCATAAGGGCAAAACACCACTGGATATTCAAGGCCTTTACTTTTATGAATGGTCACAATCTTGACCGCTTTTTCATCACTTTCCAATCGAAGCTGATGTTCTTCAAGGCGCGGTGACCGGGGATCGCGCTGCTCCGCCAGCCATTTTAATACGCCGGTGATACCCAGGTTTCGTTGGGTGGATTCTTGATGTATGATCTCGGCCAGATGTAGCACATTGGTTAATCGTCGTTCACCATCCGGAAAGGATAAAAGGCGCTGCCTGATCTTTTCGCGGGCCAAAACCATTCGGAACATGCGAATAAATCCGAATCGTTGCCACACCTGAAAATATTCTCGAATTGCAGCCAGCCGACTTTCCCACTGGCGCGTGTCAAGCTGCTCAGACAGGAGACCTGCGCCTTTAGTGCCCATCATATCCATTGCCAGAGCGGCCTTCAGATGCGCCACATTATCCGGCTCTGAAATACTGAGCAAAATCTTTTCAACCTCCATGGCTTCATGGGAATCAAAGATGTTGCCGGTGCTGTAAAGCACCGATGGAAGACCTTTTGCAGTTAACCGCTCTTTTACCAGCTGGGCCTGTCGGTTGGTTCGAACCAGTACCGCCATATCGCCGGGGCGCCATGGCTCGGATTCTGTTGTCGCAATTCGGCAGATCTCTTCAGCTAAGGCCCCGGCGATCAATTCCGTGGCCTCGGATTTACTGATGGGTTTATCGTTGTCTGAATGGTCCCTGGAATCTAAATACCATATCCTCAAAGGAGCGTTGTTTTCTTTCGAAGCGATTGAAGGCTTATCTCCCGGTCTGGCATCATCAAAGGGAATCTCTTCGAAAAGAAAAGGGTTTTTCATATTGGAAAAGATCGTATTCACCGCGGTGATCAGAAGCGGTTCGGATCGCCAGTTTTCGGTGAGCGTGAACTTAGCCCGGGCATGACGTGCAGCCTGTATATAGGAAAAGATATCTGCCCCGCGAAAGCTGTAAATTGCCTGTTTGGGATCACCGATCATAAACAGCAGGCTGTCTTTGGCTGCAAAGAGCCGGGAGAATATTTCATATTGAACACTGTCGGTATCCTGAAATTCGTCCACCAGGGCGGCTTTGTATCTTTGGCGGATGGCTTCTGCAAGGGGGCTGCTATTTTGCGCCGACAGGGCTTGTTTTACAAGAACCAGCAAATCATCGAAAAATTGAATGTTTCTTTGCGACTTTCGCTCCTTTAGCGCTGATGTCGCATAGGCAAACAGCTGGCTTTTGAGGTAAACAAAGTAGTTTTCCAATTCATCTTCCAGCTCGGCTGCATTGCGAAATACTGCGTCACAGATCCCAAAAAAATCATGCGAGGGCGGTGACTGGTTTTTTCTGACGGCCCGGCTTAACATTTGGGTTGTAAACTTTTCAAAACTTTTAAACAGCGGAAAGCCCGTACTGTTCGGTGCCGCATATTTTTCCATGGCATCGACCATGGCGCGGATTCTAATATCTCTTTTTGTCATGCCGGCGGCATTTTCAGCAGTTTTCAGGCTGCCGTACTGGATGCCGCTCAACGCCGGGTTCTGCAGGGCCTGTATTACCGTATGACGTACTTTGGGCCATTGGTCTTTTAAATGTTGAAAGGCATCGCGGAAAGCGGGCAACCTGTCTAAAGGCGGTTCACTGATCTGCGGTACAATCTTCATCTCGGCCGCTCTTATTTTACGCATCAGCTGCCAGAAGTATCCGGGTCCCTTTATTTTTTTAGTAAAAAAGCTGATGAACTCCAGGGGGGCATTATAAAAATTTTTTCGCCAGTAATCCTCGGCAACTTCCCGGATCAATTCGGTCTGATCGGACATAAGCTCGGTGTCAAACAAATTTCCGGTTTCAAATGCATGTTCAAAAAGAATTCGGGCGCAGAATCCGTGAATGGTAAAGATGGCCGCTTTGTCAAATTCAACCAGAGCAGCGTGGATCAGATCCATGGCTGCCCGATGATCCGTCTGGGATTCCAGCAGATCCATCAGCAGATTATCCTTGCTGGTTCCGGTAGAAAATGCGTTTTCGGCTTGCAGCAGTTTGGCCCGAATCCGATCTTTCAGCTCTTCGGTGGCCGCTATGGTAAAGGTTACAACCAGGATCTGATCGACCCGCAACTGTTTTTCCAGAATCAGTCTTAAAAACAATCCCTCGATCGTGTAAGTTTTGCCAGTGCCGGCACTGGCTTCAATCAAATTGATGCCTTCAAGGGGAGTATGAATTAGATCGA
>JASFGZ010000537.1:0-3505 GCA_050123495.1 Desulfobacterales bacterium | reverse complement strand
TTCCTGGACTGCGGCCGCAGAATTTTTTAAAGCGGCATTTTCTTCTTTGGTTAAGGTAATCTCAATGATCTCTTCAGCACCACCGGCACCCAATTTGACCGGAACACCAATAAACAAATCGTTTATTCCGTATTCGCCTTCAAGGTACACCGCACAGGGCAAAATTTTCTTTTTATCTTTCAAAATTGATTCAGCCATTTCGACGGCAGCAGAAGCCGGTGCATAATATGCGCTGCCGGTTTTTAACAAACCGACAATTTCTGCTCCGCCATTGCGAGTCCGCTCGACCAGCGCTTCAATACGATCTTCAGAAAGCAGTTCGGTGATGGGAATTCCGGCCACGGTTGAGTAGCGCGGCAAAGGAACCATTGTATCACCGTGCCCGCCAAGAACAAAAGCATGCGTATTTTCCACGGAAACATTCAATTCCATTGAGATAAATGCCCGAAACCGTGCAGAATCCAAAACCCCCGCCATACCCAGAACCCGCTCTTTGGCAAAACCGCTCGCTTCATGGGCCACATGACACATGGCATCCAGGGGGTTGCTGACGATAATCAAAATTGAATCCGGTGATAAAGCCGTAATTTGCTCGGTCACTGATTTTACGATGCCGGCATTGGTGCTGATGAGATCATCGCGGCTCATTCCCGGTTTTCGGGGTATGCCCGCTGTAATGATGACAATATTGGAGTCCGCTGAAGCATCGTAGGCATTGGCGCCTGTAAGATGGGCGTCGTGTTTTTCAATAGGCGCTGCTTCGGTCAGATCGAGCGCCTTGCCCTGAGGGACGCCTTCGATAATATCGATTAAAACGACATCGCATAGTTCTTTTTCGGCCAACCGCTGCGCGGTGGTGGCACCGACATTTCCGGCTCCAATAACGGTTACTTTTTGGTTCATAGGTCACTCCTTCCATTTCGATAGTTTTATTGTCAACCTGTATATCTAGTGCTCAAATATTGACAGAAAGCACAAAAATAGGATAAATTATAATTAATTCAAGCAAATTTGGGCTTTTTTTGGATTGACAAAATAGCCTTTGCTGATAATTATGCATTTTTTCGGTTTCAGCCGAATTTTTTTATTTGATACGGGTTAATATTCCATTTCTAAAGAAAATGTGGCCCTGATCCGATAGTAGTATCGGAGAACCCTGAATCGCGAAGACCTATACCCTATGGCTATCGTTAATCTAAAAAAAAGACAAATTGAATGCAAAATCGTGTACTACGGGCCGGGGCGATGTGGTAAAACAACGAATCTGGAGTATATCCACAAGAGTTTTAAAAATCAAGTAATGGGGGAAATGGTCTCCATTAATACGGATGGGGATCGAACCCTTTTCTTTGACTTTCTTCCGTTGGACCTGGGCAAGGTGAAAGGCTGTGATCTCCGCGTTCAATTATACACCGTTCCGGGACAGGTCCGATATAGTTCCACCCGAAAACTGGTGTTGAGAGGGGCCGATGGTATTATATTCGTTGCTGATTCGCTGGAAGTCAGGCGTGAAAAAAATTTACTGGCCCTAAAAGATTTGCAACAAAATCTCAAAGATTACGGCCTCAGCATCTTCAAAGTACCGCTGGTGATGCAGTTTAACAAAAGAGATCTCGATGGTGCAAATATTCCCATCATGCCGCTTGAAAAAATGAAACACGATCTCAATCGGCAATTGAAAGTCCCCGTTTTTCCCGGCAGTGCCTTAAAGGGTGGCGGTGTCGGAAAGACCCTTCACGCCTGTCTGAAGCTTGTCATGTTATCGGTTCAGATTGAGTTAAGCTAGGCCAAGATTAATTCAAACTTTTAGTTATTAAATTGGGACGTTTTCGTGTTACAATTGGTGTATCCTATAAATTAGGTTATTTTACGACCCAATCTGAATACTTAGCCTGAATTCATGCGTACCAATAGTGATTTATCCGGAAGCCTGTCCTTTCTTAATTTAGGCGAATTATTAAATCTGCTCGGTTCCAACGGCAGCACAGGTGTGCTGCGCATAAGCGGCAGTCATACATCGGAGCCGGGTCTTGTGTATCTGGATAAAGGCAACCCGATAAACGCCGTCAACGGCCAGATGACCGGGTTGGATGCCGTTTTTGCATTATTCGGTTGGACCGAAGGCCAATTTGAATTTGCAGAGGAAAATGTCACTTGCGCCAAGTCGATCACCAAGAGCCGAATGGAAATTATTCTAGATGGCCTGCGGTTGTTGGATGAGGGCAAGATCGAAAAACTGGGGCCGGCCACACAGGCAAAAAAACAGCCTGAAACCCCTGTCATATCCGGAAAACTTCCACTAATTAAGGGTCCTTTGGTCGATTATTCATATATTGTCGATGAAGAGGGATTTTATGACGGTGATGAGATCGTACAAGAAGGCAATCATGGTGACTGGATTTGGGTCATCCTGGAAGGCACCGCCGAGATTATCAAGCAGGCCGAAAAAGGTCCCATTCAACTGTTAAGAATCGGAGACGGTGCTTTTCTCGGCAGTGTCGCTGCTCTAATATCCGGTGGCAGAGTGCGCAGCGCAACCGTTAAAGCGGTGGGCAACGTGCAATTGGGGATGCTGGATTCACAGCTGCTTGCCAATGAACTGGCCAATGTCTCTGTTGATTTTAAAAATTTGTTAATCAGCATTGATTCAAGGTTTCGGCAAGTTGTCGAGACAGCTGTAAATATCAAAAATGGCAATAATAATATCCAGGAATTGATCCAGGGCAAAAAACAACTGATAAAGCAAGGCCAGAAAGAAGAACGCCTATTCACCATAAAGGACGGACAAGCGGTTATCGCACGTCAAACCGAAAAGGGTTATTTGCCGCTTGTCCATCTTAAAAAGGGGGATTTTTTCGGACGGATCCCGTTTCTGGACATGGGGCATGAACCTTATTCAGCTGCGGTATTTTCATCGCAAGATCTCAAATTAGCAGCTGTCGACTCTCAAAAATTGCGGTCTGAACATGAAGGACTGTCGTCTACAATAAAAAACATCATTGAGCATCTGGCGACTTCTGTTTCAGTAACCACCCGGGTGACCTGTGATTATCGAAAATAAAAGGCATAAGGCAATACAAACTTCAATCACTAACTAACAAAAAAGACGTGAGAACTATGGCCATACAAGAAAAAAGAAAACACGCCCGAATTAGTTCACTGAATCTTTCATATGTGTGTCTGGATGAAAATAACCAGATTATTAAGCAAGGGATGGGAAGGACGCTTAATGTATCCGAATCCGGCATCCTACTGGAAACTCATTTTCCTATTGATAAAACCCACTCCGTTACCCTGACCTTAGGGTTGGGGGAAGATCTGGTCGATATCAAAGGACGCCCGATTCACACGCGCACAAACGAGGGCGACAAGCACGAAGTGGGCATCGAGTTTATTGAAACCGACCAAAAAGCCAACCGATCTCTTAAGAAATTTATTGATGCTTTCAGAACACAAGGCGACAAAGACGAATGATTTGATCCGATTAGAAATTTTTTTCCTAACT
>JASFGZ010000536.1:0-3505 GCA_050123495.1 Desulfobacterales bacterium | reverse complement strand
TCAAAAGTCTTACGGATTGTAGATATCCAGTACTATCGGATGAGTAACGTAACGGTGAAAACTTTTGTTGATCGCCAGAAATGGGAATACAACGAAGAACAAGATAGATGGTACCTTACGAGCGAATTGCCGGTCTTCGAATGAATCCCGGCCTACAATCATCTAGAAGTGGTTTCAAAACCTCAGATCAGGTTCAAGGGCCCCCGCAAATTGCGGGATTTCACATTTAGATTTAATACATTAGGGCGTTCACCCCCCGCTTAAAACGGGATTTCACATCTTGATTTAATACATTAAGGTGTTCAACCCCCGCTTAAAACGGGATTTCACATCTTGATTTAATACATTAAGGTGTTCAAAAGGCGCAGGCCGATCGAGAAAGTCGTTGTTCTCAGCATACATGGGTATGTGCGCATTTATCGGAGGCCTGTGCTGCACAGTATTCCAAAAAATCAGATGCGAATCCCGCTTGCGGGACAACACAGCCATTGGGGCCTTTTGAGCTCCTTAACTCATCTTTCAATTAGATGCGAAATCCCGCTTCATGAAGCGGGGAGATGGGGTTTTGAAATCACTTCTATTCATCGGATGGTATAGTGCATATTTTAATCATCTGGAAAACTTCTTTAAACACATCCGTCAACCGCAATATGCCTATAATTACGCCGTCCCTCGTCACAAGGAGGGATTGGTGGTGTCCCATAACGAACTGATGAATGGCATCACACAGGGACGTCTTCTCTTCTAAATATTCCCCCTCGGTGGGCGTATGCATAAAATCCTTCACATTTATGTTGGCCGCCTTGGTGCACATTTCAGAGAAGGATTCATCACAAAGATGGAACTGCTCCATCATCGATTTAAGGAATTGCGGGCTGAATCCTGCACGGGACACCGTCCGCATATCACCCATTTCTTGGTATTTTGGCTCCAGTGCCATAAGGACATCTACCTGATCGATTTTACCGGTGATTTTTTTATTCTTATCAAATACCAATATGGCCCTGTGAAGATAAGGGTAGCGCTTGCGATCGAGTTCCTCCTGAGCCTTCTCCAGCGCCATAACCGCCTCATACAGGGTGGCATCGTCACTAACGGTCGCATATTCATCAAGGGGCACCATTAAATCTGATACCCTAATGATTTCATCCATATTAATTTCCCCCTTTTAAGGAATATTCAGAACCCTGCTTAGAAATATAGAAAATTCCAAATATTTCTATTAGTTGCCGAAAATTGTGAAAAAAGTTAAGAAAAGATCTTTTATTATTTTTTTTTGACAAATGTCAAGGGAGGGATGTCAAAATAATGAAAAATCAAAAGAAGCCATATGAGGTGTCCACACATCCTGTTGCGCTGTTATCGTTGACACAAAAATCAAATTTCCATATACTCACTGACGTAGAAGGGGAATTCTTATCAGTTCACTTCAATACCACCTGGGACGCATTTTCCATGTACGATGCTGCTTTGGGCTTTGGACCTTAGGCGCCCTCTTTGAGGATAATCATGAGGCTCAGGGGTTTGCTCAAAATTATTTATGCAAAAGGGTTTTACGAACATACGTATCCCGATAACGCTGCGGTTAATATAAGGAGGTTATTATGCCCCAATGTAGAAGGTGCGGCAAGAAAGGCCTCTTTCTGAAGATCGAGGATGATACGGGTCTTTGCCTTTCATGTAATGAGAGCTTTGCTCAAAAAGGGAAGATACTTACCGAGAGAATTATCGATGCCAAAAATACGGCGCGCACCGCCAAAGACCCTAAGGAGATCATCAAGCTTTGCCAGCTGGTCGAGGACAACGGAAACGAGTTGCTCGCAATGCATCAGACCTACAACCTGCAACCGAGTCAAGAGTTACTGGACTTGATCGAAGCCCACAAGAAAATGAGGATGTCAGCTGAAAAGGAGCTACGGACAGAGGGATAAGGTGATCAGTTGTGCAAACATCCACTGATTGGAAGGAAACATGGAAGTGAAAAAAAAGATAAAAGATATGGTCATTCCCCTAAGTGAGTATCCCCATATACCTTATTGGGGTACGCTGAGAGAGGCTATTGTACAATTTAATGCCGCCTATGAAATCGGTCATCATGCGGTCTTGGTCTTTGACGAGGCGTACAAGCTTGTGGGCATCCTCTTGCAGAAGGACGTTTTGAAGGGGTTGGAGCCTAAATTTGCCCAGCATTATGAGGATGGCGTGCCCATATTATGGGACGAGCTGCTCCAGACCGGGAGCGAGAAACGGCTGGCCCAGCCTGTCAAGGAGTTCATGTCCGAGGTTAAGGCCACCATTGATATCGATGATAGTATCTTGAAAGCCTCCCATATCATGCTTCAGGAGGACAACGACCTGCTACCAGTGATGGAAGGGGATAAGCTCATTGGGGTTCTGCGAATGGATGAATTATTTCATGACCTCACCCGTACTGTGTTAAACTTGTGACCCCCAATGGAGAACAAAGCCCAATGCAATCAAGATTAAGAGCTAGCGGCTCAAAAGGAGCGTGTTAAAATAACGATCTTGGAGTGAATGCAAAGAGGTCGCATGCGCATGTTTGGTTTTTTCAACAGGAAAAGGCAGGAAAAGGCCCTCAGGGATGAGGACGATAGGGAGCTTTTTGTACAGCGCTACAGGGCCTTTCGAGAAGTCCTTAAAAACAATAACAATGTGCTGATGACCGTGGCTGATATGCAGGAAAAGGCCGCTGGTGCCTTTGTTTTCGATAAGGCCTATGTGGAGTCTTCCTATCAGGCCGTGGCCGATGGCGTCAAAAAGATTATCAAAAATCTCAATGTCCTGGCAAATGAAAAGTATAAGGACCTGAGTATTCCCTACCAGAAAATTGATGCGGCTATCCGCATACGTCTTGGTGCAAAGCTGACCATTCCCAAGACGGATTATATCATTGCTCTGGGCAGGCTCGGAAAAGAGAGTATTGCCTCGGCTGGTGGCAAGATTGCATACCTGGGGGAACTTGCCAAAGCATTGGGGTTTCCTATTCCTTCCGGCTTCGTGGTAACCACCCATGCCTACCAAGCCTTTATCCAGCATAACAACATCCAGGATATCTTGCATAAAAAAACGAAAAGGATAGACATCCGCAACTATGATGAGTTAACGGCCGCAAGTCATGAGATACAGAAACTCATTAGAGGCGGACATATACCGACATATCTTGAAGAAGCCGTGCTCGATGCATACAGGTCCATGTGTCAGGCGGCCGGAGAAGAAAATTTAAAGGTTTCTGTGCGCAGCAGTGCACTCCATGAAGACATCATGGCAAGTTTTGCAGGCCAGTATAAGACCGCACTGAATGTGCGCGCCGAGGACCTTCTGGTTCAATACAAAAATGTGTTGTCCAGCCAGTTTACTCCTCGAGCTCTGTTCTACTATAAAGACAAAGGATTCGATGTAGAGGAAATGGCAATGGCCGTAGGCGTGCTTGCCATGGTTCCGGCCAAGGTCAGCGGTATTATGTACTCCAGGGATCCTGGCAGTC
>JASFGZ010000535.1:0-3506 GCA_050123495.1 Desulfobacterales bacterium | reverse complement strand
AAAATGATGAAATCTGGGGCAAATCATTGGGCTTTATCCCCGATGATGTTGGGGGGTTGCCGCATATGCTGGATATGAGTGCGGCAAAGCTCTGTAATCTCAACTCAGATAGTATCTCAGCATCAAAGCGTTAGTTGTTCGTAGTCCGTTGTCCGTAGAATATGGCTCTGGCCTTCATGCAAAATTGCAACGGGCAAAGAACAACGGACAACAAACACGATTTTCACAAGCATGAAACAACTTATCGCCTTAATATTCATTTGTTTATTATTTTCTCTGTTCCAACAGGCGAGCTATGCCGATACCTGGCATCGGGTAAAATGGGTCGTCGACGGAGACACGGTGGTGCTGAGCAACGACCGCAAGGTGCGCTATATCGGCATCAACGCCCCTGAAGTGGCACACGCCGACCATAACGCCGAACCTTACGGGGAAGCGTCTAAACGGTTTAACGCATCGCTGGTGCGTCATAAAAAAGTTCGTCTGGAATTCGACCAAGAGCGCAATGACCAATACAAAAGGCTGCTGGCTTATGTTTTTTTAGAAGATGGCGCCTTTGTAAATACCGAAATCCTTTTAAACGGATACGCCTTTCTTCTGTACCACCGGCCGAATATAAAACACCATTCGGCAATGCTCCGGTCTCAGAGAGCGGCCATGTCGGCTAAGAAAGGGATCTGGCAAAATTGGAAGGAGCGCAAAAAAAAATATGTGGCCAATAAACGGTCACGCCGCTTTCATCTGCCCACCTGTCCGTTCGGCAAGCGCATAAAACTCCGGAATCGGGTCGTCTTTCAAAAACAATGGGAGGCATTTTGGGAGGGCTACGCACCGGCGAAACGATGCATGCCGGTATTTGAGATACCAAAGGATTAATTTTTCTGGAATAATGGGCACGAAGTGAAGCTTTAGCGCTATATTGGAAAAATGGGTTGCTAGTATCTTAATCGATCAATAACCCAATTCTCTTAACCAATCTTCCAAAATTCCAACCTTCCAAACTGAAACGTACTGCCAACTCCGTTATCTTGTTTGGATTTGCTACAAACCGACCATACCCATTTTATAAGTTGGTTATTCCTTGCTCCTATTGGCTTCTTCGATGATTTTTTCTGCGATCTGGGCAGGCACTTCATCATAATGGGAAAATTCCATGGTAAACATCCCACGTCCGCCCGTCATGGATCGAAGATCCGAGGCGTAGCTTAAAAATTCCGCCATAGGGACCTGGGCGTTAATTACCTGATTTTTTCCGGCATTATCCATTCCCAGAACCTTGCCACGCCGCCCATTGAGGTCGCCCATGATATCTCCCATAAAATCCTCCGGTGTTGTGACTGTCAACTTCATGATCGGTTCCAGCAATGTCGGATTGGCCTGCTCAACCGCTTTTTTAAAAGCCAGCGAACCGGCAATTTTAAATGCCATCTCGGAAGAGTCCACAGCGTGGTAAGATCCATCATCCAGAGTAACTTTAAAATCCACCGTAGGGACACCCGCCAGTATGCCTTTCTGAGAAGACTCAATAATGCCTTTTTCGACTGCCGGAATATATTGTTTGGGGATAACACCACCGACGATTGAATCGACAAACTCAAAACCCTTACCTCTGGGTAAAGGTTCAATCTGAATCCAGCAGTCACCGAACTGACCGTGTCCGCCTGTTTGTTTCTTGTGTTTGCCCTGCACCCGGGCTTTACCCTTAATGGTTTCCCGGTAAGGGACTTTGGGCGTATTTAACTGCGCTTCAACGCCGAATTTCCGTTTAAGTTTCTCAATAATGGTTTCAACATGTATCTGCCCTAATCCGGATAAAAGAATTTCTTTTGTTTCGGCCACCCGCTCCAGCCGAATCGATGGGTCTTCTTCAAGAAGTTTGGTCAGGGAGATAAAAATCTTATCTTCATCGCCCTTGGATTTGGCTGTCAGGGCGAAAGAGATCAGGCTCGGAAGCGGATCAGGGCAATCGTATTGAATTTTATCGGCGTCATCACAGAGCGTGTCAGCGGTTGTGGTTTCCTTTAGTTTAGCGACTGCGACGATGGATCCGGGACCTGCTCCGCTAGCCGGTTTCTGTTCTTTGCCGGCAATGGTTAATAACTGCGTAAATCTTTCCTTGGTTTCTTTTTTGGAATTGTAAAACGTGCCGTCACTTCCCAGCCGACCGGAAACCACCCGGAAGATCGTCAATCGACCCGCATAGGGATCCGCCAGTGTCTTAACCACATACCCGGAAAACGGGGCATCCTCTTGCGGAGCCCGTTCGATTTGATTGCCGCTGGACGGATCCGAACCGGTTTTGGCCCCGCGATCTTGCGGAGACGGCATGCTGGTGACGATAAAATCCATGAGGAGATCGATGCCGATATTTTTCGTGGATGAACCACAAACCACCGGCACAAAAATATGCGACAGGATACCGTTGCGCAGGGCCGCATTTAAATCCTCTTCGGACAGGGTTTCGCCTTCAAGATATCTTTCAATCAAAGCATCGTCGGCTTCGGCAATATTTTCGATCAATGCCTCTCTTTCACTTTCCACCACGTCCTGCATATCTGAAGGTATGTCTTCTTTTTTGGCTTTGCCGTCCGCATCGTATAAATACGCCTGGTTGCTGATGAGATCCACAACCCCTTTAAATTCAGCTTCTGCACCGATGGGAAGTTGGAGAATAATCGGTTTGGGCGCGAAACTGACTTTGGCATCTTCAAAGGTCCGATTGAAATCCGCCCGCTCACGGTCCAGCTTATTGATGAATAGGACACTGGGTTGGTCGAATTCTTTGGCAAACTCAAATGCCAGTTCGGTTTGAACTTTGACGCCATCAACGGCATCGATGACGACCACCACACCGTCAGCAGCCTGCATGCAGCTTTTGGTGTCCGAGAAAAAATTCTGATCTCCGGGGGTGTCGATTAAATTTATGGTATGATTCTTCCAGTTGTATTGATGAAATCCACTACTGATACTGGACCTGCGTTTGAGCTCTTCCGGCTCAAAATCCATGGCCGTATTGCCTTCCTCTACGCTCCCCAAACGTTTAATCGTGCCGGAATTAAAGAGCAACGCCTCTGCTAAAGACGTTTTGCCGGCGCCCCCATGGCCGATAAGCGCTATGTTTCTGATACGTTCCACCGTTTCACTCATTTAGATACCTCTTTCCGTTGGGTTTTGTGACAATAAAATTTTTAAACCAGAACCTGTATCTGTTTCATTAAAAAAAATCAAGCTAAAAAATCGTCTGATTCCGGAAAAGGTCGCCGACACCATTATCGTCCGCAGGCCTTTGATCCGGGTTGTTCCGGATAGCGGCTTTTGGTTAAAAACATGAAAAATTCGCGATTGCCCTTGGGTCCCAGCAAAGGTGAAGGGTAAACCATCTGTGGTGTGAGCTTTATGGACCCGAAAAAGTCCGATAAGTTCTTGATGACCTGTTGATGCAGTT
This sequence comes from Desulfobacterales bacterium, assembly GCA_050123495.1. Classification (GTDB taxonomy): domain Bacteria; phylum Desulfobacterota; class Desulfobacteria; order Desulfobacterales; family JAHEIW01; genus JAHEIW01. The sequence continues at coordinate 61 of JASFGZ010000535.1, read as the reverse complement.
CCGGCTCCCTCACAACGCCGCCTTTACCGACCCGGTTTTTACCGACTTCGAACTGAGGTTT
>JASFGZ010000534.1:0-3507 GCA_050123495.1 Desulfobacterales bacterium | reverse complement strand
TAGAGACAAGAGATTGACATTTACGTTTCATTCCTTACCTTAAATCTCTGGTGACGTGGAAGTTGAGCTGATTTATTTGATCGGATATTATGCACCAGGCGGGGTGGCTTTTCGGAGTCACCCTTTTTTATTTCTGAATAGAGAGACGGCCATAAAAAAAAGATCCAGTGCGTTACTGAACCCGTTTATAATAATACAGAGATGGTGCCGGAGGCCGGAATTGCCAGTTAGTTAATGATAAAAATAAATTACTGAATTAAATGTGAGTTTATGTGAGTTTAATCGAGTTTTTGAACGTTCCTGGTCGCATAATCGCATAGCAATTGCATATTACCTCAATATTCCTTAAATAACCTATTTTACCATTAAAATGGCAGCCTTAAGCTCGAAAATCGATCTCATTTTTAGGGCTTCTTATGGATTATCAATTATTTGCTGTGGTCCGACCCGGCAATGAAAATTTTTTGGGGTGAATCGAAGCTCAGCATCTTTATGATATTATATGTCGTAAGCCCTCGATTGGCAGATTATGCTTTCTGAATTGCGTCACCTAATTCTTCGGCTTTCAAAGCAGCATTGTTAATTGCTTCATTCAGTGCGGCTCTAAACGCATATTGTTCTAATGTGAAAATGCTTTCTACGGAAATTCCCCCCGGGGTACTTGCTTCGGAAATCAAGTCATGGGGTGAGACCTGTCGCTGGTTCCAAATTTCCATAGCTCCCACGATGGTTTGGTAGACAACTTTCGTTGATGTCTCGCGGTCGATGCCCGCCCTGACGCCGGCATCGATCAGCGATTGAAAAAACAGGTAGGTCGCCGCAGGACTGCTCAAGGCCATCACTGCATTAATGTTTTCCTCTCTGAGAACAACATATTCCCCCAGTGAGGCAAAAAGCTCGAAGATATCGCTTTTTTGTTTATCCTTTACGTATGGATTAAAGGCCAACGCAGCAATACCCATGCCGATCTGACTGGGTGGATTAGGCAGTGCTCTGACAACAGGTGTGTTATCCCCCAGGCTTTCATAAGCATTTATCGGTATGCCTGCGGCCAGGGTAACGATGAGCTTGTTTTTCGGAAGTGGTTTCCGGCTCAATTCGTCAATGACATCTCCCACCACCTGGGGAGGGACATTGATAAAAATAAAATCCCCCTTGTCAACGGCCTCAATATTGTTTTGTGCCATGATAATTTCATATTTATCATAAAGCCGCTGCAATTTATTTTTTTCCGGATCACTGGCAATCACCCGATGGGTGTGTAATTTCTCAGCTTTGACCAGGTTATCCAAAATAATATTTGTTATATGACCCGCGCCGATGAAGGCAAGTCTTCTTTCCTTTAAAGCCATTATAGCCTCCTGATAGAGAAATGGATCTTTAAATTTATTGTATGGATGTGAAATATTAGGGCGACCCGTGGCTGCCCTCCTATTTTTTCGATATTATGTCATGTTCAAGCAATTTTCGGAATCTGCCCTCCAATCTGGGACTGGGATAAAACCCCAGTTCTTTGAGGTTGGCGGTGACATCTACGGGTAAGGCCACATCTTCGATTTTTTGATTTAGGATTCCGCCGATTACAACCGGAACATCTACCTTTTGCCTGTCTAGCGCAGTCTTCAGGCGTTTGGCATATTCCAGCGCCATTCCATTGTGAGTGCTGACCAAAATTGCTTCTACGCTAACGGAGCTGGCTGCCCGGGCAATTTGGTCCGGATCAATTTCAGCTCCCAAGTTAATTATTTTCGTTCCGGCCCGGGAAAGAAGCTCATCGATGATCATGATGGCGTGGGCATGCACATCGGTTGAAGCAATTAAAAATTTGCGTCCTTTTAATATGCTTCTTGAGTTGGGGTTGTCAAAGATATGTCCGTATTCATTAATTATGCATTGTGACAATGCGTATACATCTGTCGGAACAACGGGCTGACGTCCTCTGGGCGAATCTTCATCAGCTTTATCGGCGCCAAACAATTCTTCGAAATCGGCTGGCCCAAGCATCTTCAGCACATATAGCATTTGGACCGGATCACAAATATCAACGTTTGCTTCTTTTAATCCGTCCAGAGCTTTATCAAATACTGATTTTCCGGCGGAATACAGCTTCGCTGAAAAATCGTATGCTGAAGTAAAGTCGATGTGAGGCCATAACCGTCTGGCTGTCTCTTCTATCCGCCGTCCATAGCATTGAGCCTCGGCAATTTCGTCGGCAGATGGTATCCGCAATGCTTCGGTGGCCGGCAGCGGAAGCACGGCATTCCCGGTGGGGCATTCCAGCTGGGACATGATATCCCACAATAGATATTCGGCAACCAGGCCCTGGTTTTGGATAAAATCGCTGCCAAAGGAAATGGTATCGCCATATATCATGGAGCCGATACAATCATGCTCGTGGATTTCATGCAGCGTGAAAATCCATCCTGCACGTTTTATAGGATCGGAGGTCAACCCACCGATACAATGGGAAAGTTTCGCATTTAGAAGATCTTCCACGATATATCGTTCCAAAAAGGCCCATCCGGCCACCGTAGCACAATCATAAAAAAGCGCTCCGAAACCGTCTTCCAGGTAAGAATGCACCAGCGTGCCCTTATTTTGCATCGCCCCCATGATGGATATGGCTTTGACCGTTTCAACAGCGGTGGTCACTTTATCGGTCCACATTGGAACTTCGTGAGCAAAAAATTGCGAAAGATTTCCGATGGTCGTCACCCCGGCCTTCAGCGCCTGGATCGTGTTTTCAACCGATGCCGGAAATCCGATCATGAAATCACCCATATGCGGCTGTATGGGAACCACCCGTCCAAGCTGTAACCATTGCTTATGGGTTTTCAGCATTGGGCCGGTTTCAGCCGGTATCTGGTCTCGTTGGTTTTTGGGCAACCCCATGCGCCGGTCCAGGCAGATACCGGCCCTGTCGACTACAAAACCCGATTCCTGAGCGGTTCTAAAAAGCAGTGCCAGGGCCTCAGCTGTATCCCGCCACGTGTTCATTCCAATGTGGGCGTGATACATGATTTGTTTGTTTTTAATACACTGTCGTTTATACTCCAGTTCAGAGTCAACTCCCCATTTGTCCATGAACGCGGTGCGGCCGATTTCAATATCTTTGGCGATATCGCAACCTTCTTTGATAATCGAAGTGCCGAACGGCAATTCAGTTTCAAGAATTGTTTGGATTTTCTGATAAAATTGCGAAAAATTCATCAACTAAATCCTAAGATTTCAACTCTAGATTTGCAGAATTCGAGTCAGCGACCACCCGCACAGCGGGTGGCTTGGATTTTACCGCCATAGCGGGAAAAGACAGGGGCGCGAAAGGCCCCAATCAAAGTTCTCACACGCTCTTTTAAAATCTGTTGCCGCTTAAAAACAGGACTCATAAAAACAATTAGATCGATTTCACTTTTTATTTCTTCGCGGGTCTAATACCCCGCTAGTTGCGGCGGGGTTTTCCATTGACGTGTTGATTCGCCATTCAAGACAAAAGGAGCACAATGGCTT
>JASFGZ010000533.1:0-3523 GCA_050123495.1 Desulfobacterales bacterium | reverse complement strand
ATGCCGGAACCTTTTTTGATCTGCAGCGCTTGATGATATGTTGAACCACATCAAATGGGAATACCCCCTTGCCGTAATCCGAAATGATCACCACATCAGCTGCGGGTAACGCTTCGTCAAAGCTGTTGAGCAGTTCCTTTAGGATTTTTACGGGTATCTCTGTCGAATTTTCTTCGTCCAGTCGCAGGAGCTGTTGATTTTGACTGAGGATGCGGGTTTTCGTTGTTGTGGGATGGTTTTTTACAGGGATCAAATTGTTTCTTATATCCTCTTTGTTCAAAATGTCCTGCAAAGACAGGCCATTAGAGTCATCGCCCCTTACGCCCAATAAAATCTGCTTGCAGTTTAACCCCTTTAAATTCTTGGCCACATTACCGGCTCCGCCGAGGGTGGAAGTCTTTTTAGCTACCCTTACGACCGGCACCGGTGATTCAGGGGAGATCCGCTCAACATCACCCCAGAAATAGCGGTCCAGCATAACATCACCGATGACCAGGACGGTGCAGCCGGCAAAATCAGGATAGGCGATCACGATGATTCCTTTCCAAGGGTTATGGTTGATTCAATCATTTCAGCCCAGAAATGGAGGATAAAAATATGGGCTTCTTGAATGCGGGCGGTAATATTCGATGGGACCCTGATTGCGATATCCGCATGTTCACTAAAGCTTCCGCCGTTATTGCCGACCAGGGCAATGGTTTGCATGCCTTTTGTCTTGGCTTGAACTGCCGCCTGGATGACGTTTTTAGAATTCCCTGAGGTTGATATGCAGATCAGGGTATCACCCGGAACCCCCAGTGCGTCCACCTGCCTTGAGAATACTTTGCTGTAGGCGTAATCATTGGCTATTGCCGTCATAAGAGACGTATCTGTATTTAAGGCGACCGCCGGCCAAGCGCTTCTTTCTCTTGTGAATCGCCCCACCATCTCGGCGGCAAAGTGCTGGGCATCCGAAGCAGATCCGCCGTTTCCGCAAATCAGAATCTTTTTGCCGTTTTCAATGGTTTCGATAAGCATTCTGCCCGCATTTGAAATCGCTTCGCTAATTTCAGCAAGCGATTTAAAGCACCAAAAATGCTCGTCTAAAATCCGGTCAAACATAATATGGATTTCCGCGTCTATGTATGGTTTTTGACCTATTTAATTATCGTAAGAATCCTGGCTATATAGATTGCGGTTTAATCGTCAAGTAAGGAGGTTAATCTTTAAGATAAATTAATTTCTCCTGCAATTACTGTAATATAATAACATATTTGTAAAACTTAGACAATTTTTCTCTATACGAAACACACTGAATTTTAAATGAAACAGGGGGGTTAGCAGGCTTTGCCACCCTCTGGCACAGGTGCTCCAGATGACTTCAGGCGGGCACCCTCAATTAAACTGAAGAATTAAATAATGTCCCGCTTTTTCTAAAAAACGCAAAAAATCAACTACGTCCCCTTTTTTAGTTGGTGCTAATTATTTTTGTTGACCCTGAAGGGGCTGTTTTATATCTATCTTCAAACTCTTCTGAAAAGATTCGAAACCGTCATATCAAATTTGGAGTCCTGCCCCATGGCATCCACATCTTCTAAAAAGGTTATTTATGCTGCTTTAGCCGGTAATTTCCTGATCGCGCTGACCAAATTCATTGCCTTTTCGATTACCCGAAGCTCGGCCATGCTTTCTGAAGGGGTGCATTCCGTTGTTGATACGAGCAATCAAGTTCTTTTACTTTACGGGCTGCGCAGAGCCAAACGGCCGGCAGATGAGCGATTTCCGTTTGGACACGGCAAAGAGGTCTATTTCTGGTGTTTTGTGGTTGCCATTATGATTTTTGCCGTGGGGGCTGCGGTTTCCATTTACAAAGGTGTGCATCATCTTCTGCATCCCACCCCCATCCAAAATCCGATAATCAATTATGTTGTATTAGCCTTTGCGCTGCTGTTCGAAGGTGCTGCCTGGTATTTTGCCTTTACAGAATTTACAAAAGCCAAAGGAAAATGGGGGTATTTAGAAGCTGTACAGCGTGGTAAAGATCCGACCATTTTTGTGGTTCTTTTTGAGGATTCTGCCGCTATGCTGGGTATCCTGGCTGCTTTTGTGGGCATCTTTTTGAGCCAGCTTACCGGCAACGCCGTTTATGACGGCATTGCCTCGATCATCATCGGACTGATTCTCGCCGGCACCGCAACCTGGTTGGTTTATGAGACAAAAGGTTTGCTGATCGGGGAAAGTGCCAGCCCCACAATTGTGAAGGATATCAGAGATATTGCCTCAGCCTACAGCAAAATCAAACACGTCAATGAAGTTTTAACCCTGCATATGGGTCCTGATTTTATCCTGCTGAATCTAAGTGTCGATTTTGCTGAGAGCATGTCGGCTGAAGATATTGAAGATACGATTTCCAGGCTGGACAGACAAATCAAACAGGTTTATCCCAGAATCAAACGCATTTTTGTGGAAGCTGAGGCCAGACGTGTGAAGACTTCCAATTAACCGCAGATGCACGCAGACGATGATGATTTATTAATTGGCCACGGACCCACACGGACTCACACAGAAATATAATTCTGTTCAGCGAAAATGTTTGTGGATGTCTGTGTTCGTCTGTGGCTAATTTAATAATTTTTTCTTTCGCGGTCCAGTTCCCTCTGCTCATCGCGGCGCTTGATCGCCTCGCGCTTGTCATACTTGCGTTTTCCTTTTGCCAGGGCCAGTACAATCTTGGCTTTGCCGTTTTTAAAATAGATCCTGAGGGGTACCAGGGTGTGCCCCTTTTCATTGACCTTTCCGTACAACCGCTTAATTTCGTGCTTGTGCAAAAGCAGCTTCCGCGGCCTTAAAGGGTCATGGTTATCATAATAGGCAAAAGGATAGGGTGAGATGTGCAACTGGTATACGAATACTTCACCATTTACGATCCTGGCATAGGAATCTTTCAGGTTTGCCCGGCCCTGCCTCAAAGATTTCACTTCAGTACCCTTGAGCACAAGCCCGGCTTCGTATTCATCGACGATAAAATAATCGCGGCGGGCTTTGCGGTTTTGGGCAACTATTTTTATGTGTTCCTTTTCCAAAGCAGCTACATTGCTTTCTTAATTTAAATTAGCCGCTGATACTGGCCACATTCACTTTTTTTATTGGCCGCAGATATAATACGGTTTTATTCTTTTTAATTTTTAGACAGGATTAACAGGATTATTCAGGATTTTTTTATCTTTCTCACTTCCCGGATGGAAGTGAGAAAACTCAATCCGCCGTTGGCGGAAAATTGACTTCCCGAGCCAGCACCATTATCCTGGGATATTGTTATAGTGCTATTTAGATACATACACCTTAATGAGAATGTTTATATTCGCCGAAGGCGATTGGGTATTTTCAGTTTCTTCTGGAAACTGAAAATGGAAAATTAAAATCTTGTAAATCCTGTAAATCCTGTCTGAAAAAATACCTAATACCTATTACCCAATACCTAAATTATAAATCCACAATCCGCATTCGAATTATTCTTCCGTATAGGTTTGTTCCGCAAGGATGC
>JASFGZ010000532.1:0-3528 GCA_050123495.1 Desulfobacterales bacterium | reverse complement strand
GCCGTCATCGATTGGGGAATCGATTTGTTTCATCCCGACCTTAACGTGGATGCCGGCTATGATTTCGACGGCAGTCCAGGAGGAGGCGCCAGAGATTCTCACGGGACTGCTGTCGCCGGTAATATCGGCGCCATTTACAATAATGGTATCGGTGTCATCGGGACGGCGCCAAATGTAAAAATTTTGTCCATATTTTACGGCTATACCTATGCGAATGTGGCTGCCGCAATCGATGTGGCCGTTGCGAAGGGGGCCCGGGTTCTCAACAATTCCTGGGGGTGGGTCGGGGCCCCGTCGGCCGACATTGAAAATGCAATTTATGACGCGCTGGCAGCCGGGCGGACCGTTTTGTTTGCGGCCGGCAATGGACCGGATCGCCCGCCATGGACCTATGAGACCGTTTTTCCCTGTAAGCTGACCGGCGCTTCGAGCGTCATCTGCGTGGGGGCAACCAGTCCGACAGATGAACACAAAGCGGCCGCCAGCAGTGACGGCCGGTTTTTCTGGGGATCGAGTTACATCGGCGATGGCCCGGATGTTTGTGCCCCCGGATCATGGAGCTACACAACCGACATGACGGGGGTAGCAGGCTATAATGACGGCAGTGGCGATATCGATCCAGACTATTTCCATGATTTTGGGGGGACTTCATCATCTGCGCCAAAGGTAGCGGGAATCGCGGCCCTGATGCTATCCATTGACCCGACGCTAATCCCCGCCGAAATCAAGCGCATTCTGGGCGCCACGGCCGATGATATCGATGCTCCCGGCGCGGATGATAAAACCGGTGCCGGAAGGGTCAACGCATTTAAGGCGGTTTCATATGTTCTTGACAAACCAAGAGCAACGACCGGTTCGGCGGTCGCCGACAGCCCTGCCTCAATGACATTCACTTTAGAGGGCACCGTAAATCCCAATGGCGCCGCTACCACCTATTATTTTGAATACGGCCCCTCGCCAGATTACGGTTCTGCCACCCCGGCAACAGATGCCGGCAGCGGCAGCGCGGATGTTCCGGTAAATGCGCAAAGTACGATTACCGACAAGACAGCTTTGTATCACTACCGACTGGTTGCCACCCATTCTCCCGAGATGGCCTACGGCATGGATCAGACATTCGGCTTCGACACCGATGCGGATTCCATGCCGGATGCGTGGGAGCAATTGCATTTCGGTGATCTGACGCGGGACGGCACTGCTGATGAAGACGATGATGGTTTAATCGATTTGCACGAATTTGAAAACAGCACCGATCCGAACAACGCAGACAGCGACAGCGATGGACTTACGGATGGGGATGAAGTACACACCTATGGTACCGATCCAAACGATGCGGATACCGACGGCGATGGCCTGACCGATGGCGAAGAGGTCAACACCTACGGTACGGATCCAACCAAAACCGATACCGACGGTGATGGCGTTTCAGATAAGGACGAAGTTGATTCTGGAAGACATCCGGCCAACTGGGAACCGGATACGCCGGAGCTGTATTTACCCCTTAATGGTGAGGCGGACGTAGCGTTGTCTGCCGAACTGGAAACATATCCTTTCTTAGATCAAGACGAAGATGGTCACGATCTGACCCAGTGGCAGATCGGCAAACAAATCGGCAACCCCGAACCCTGCTCGGACGAATCATTCACAAATTCTGATTACATCGTTTTCGATGGCACCAGCGACACTCAACTGACCCTGTTTAACGTGCCGGATTTGCTTTTAGATATCGGCGCTGACTATTGCTGGCGGGCAAGATTCACTGATACGGGTGAAGCTATCTCTGAATGGGCCGATCCTTTTTCATTTTCAACGATAGGGCAGTCTGAAGAAGATCAGGATCCCCAAAACGGGATCCCCGATGATCAGGAAGCTGATTGCTTGGGGATCTTTGATCCAGGTGAGATTCCTCCAGATACCGTATGCGTCGATACGCTGGTCGGCAATGCGCAGGTCGGTATAGAGGGTTCAACCAATGTTACCAACATTGAAGCCTTTAGCTCGGTTGATCCTGCTACAATTCCAGAAAATCTGACAGGAGCAGAGCTATCAATAGGATTAATCAGCTTTAAGGCAGAAGTTAACCCAGTGGGCGGTATCGCAGAGATAAACTTTCATAGTTCTGAACCGCTGCCTGTCGAGGCTAAATGGTACAAATACGATCCCATCAATGGTTGGCAGGATTATTCAGCGCATATTGTATTTACTAGTCCCGACAGAAAATTGTTTACCCTGGAGTTTCAAGATGGTGGTTTTGGTGATTTGGACGGCGTCGCAAACGGAGTCATTATTGATCCTTCAGGTCCTGGTGTTGCTATCGCTGCTGGTGGTGGCGGTGGTGGCGGCGGCGGAGGTGGGTGACTGATCTCCACCGCTGCATACGGGTTCCGTGTGCCAAAAGGATCATTGGCTTTAGTACTTCTTTTCGGATTTTCGTTGATTGGTCTTTCAGCGTTCAGAAAAAAGTTTAGGCGATAAAAACACCTTTTAATTTTTGTTCAAAACGGGCAGAGTCATATATGGCTCTGCCTTTGTTTTAAGAAACATCTCAGTAAGTCCATAACGAAAATGAGGTAAATACTTCTGTATAGCAATAAACAGTGCAACTTTTTTTGCATTGTAAATATTTTTATCGATTATCCAACCAACCGATTTAATAGACTTCTTTTAAACATTCTCAATATTCGGTCAACATGAGTTGCACCCTTCTTTTAAGTTTATCCCTGCATAAACACAGTTCTGTTCCCTGGCTGCCAAAATTATTTTGAAAATTAAGCTAAACCGGTTTCATCAATAAATATCAAGCATAATAAAGAGTTATTCCTATCAACCTGACTGCATTTCTTTCTTCCTAAATTAATTTCCTCCGCCAAAATTATTCAAAAATTTATGGCTGGTACACCCTTTGCTCTGTATGTAGGCAAAAGATAGCAGAATAAGTAGAACTTGGATTAATCCGTACGATGGAAGTAAATCCTATAAACCAAACGTATTACCGGAAGCGGAGAATAGAAATGAAAAAGACAACTTTAAAAAAATATTATGCAGGCATTGATGTCGGTTCGGTTAGCCTGAACTGTGTCGTCATCAATTCGGACAAAGACATTGTTTTGGAATTTCCATATCAGCGTCACTTTGGAAAAACGGATGAAGCGATCCGGGATCTTGTGGGAAATTTGTTTGATAAATTCGGAGACCGCAATATTCGATCCATTGCCTTCACCGGAAACCACGGCCAGAAGCTTGCCGAAAAGCTGGGCGTCTTTTATGAGTTTGAGACCATCAGCCAGGTTCTGGGAGCCCTTCGCATCAACCCTGAGGTGAGGAGTCTCATCTGTATGGGCGGACAGGATACCGCCTTATTTCAAATTCATCACGATGACGGTGGTTGGAAACTCGAAAGCTTTAACGCCAACGGACCCTGTGCTTCCGGCACCGGATCCTTTATCGATCAGCAGGCAGAGCGCCTGGCAACATCTTTATATGAAAAGAACAAAGAAACGTCTCAAAACCATATCGATAAGATTTTAA
>JASFGZ010000531.1:0-3532 GCA_050123495.1 Desulfobacterales bacterium | reverse complement strand
GATTGGGGCACTTCGCTCCTCTGTCTTTTCCCGCTCTGGCGGTAAAATCCAAGCCACCCGCTGCACGGGTGGTCGTTGACTCGATACTGCGAAATTATTTCCATACGCTAGCCATCGGAGGGATTGAATATGCGTTTTGCCAAAATTATTAAATCCGGTTTCTTACTGCTGTTGCTGATCGGAAATGCCTGTCTGGCATCGAGCGCACCGGTTGATATTAAACTTGACGTAAAAGAATTCCAGCTTCAAAACGGCATGCTGTTTTTAATTGTCGAACGACCGACGACACCTCAGGTGGCCGCTAGACTGGCTATCCGGGCGGGTTCGGCCCTGGAAGCAACAGGCAAGACCGGCATTGCGCATTTGTTGGAGCATATGATGTTTAAAGGGACCAAAAACTTTGGCACCCTGGATGTCGCCAAGGATCAAAAGCTTCAGAGACAAATCGAAGAAGCGTATCAAACGATTCTTGCAGAGCAGCAAAAGCGCAATCCCGACGATAAGCTTATCAGCAAAAAACGCGCCGAGATGGATAAACTTCGAGCCGAAGTTCAAAAAATATATGTTTCGCAAGCATATTCATCTCAGCTTGGTAAAAATGGAGCCGTAAGGGTTAACGCCTTCACGACCAAAGATCAGACCCAGTACATGGCTTCTGTGCCGTCAGACATGCTTGAACAGTGGTTTTCCATCACCAGTGAACAGTTGTTTGAGCCCTCATGGCGGGAATTTTACGTTGAAAAAGAGGTGGTTCAACGGGAATGGGCTTTCCGGTATATCAATGATCCCGGCGGTGCTGCATGGCTGGATCTCAATGCTGCGGCCTATAGCGCCCATCCCTATCGCAATCCCACCATCGGCTGGAAAAGCGACATGGAAAAATACAGTACGCGGGATGCGATTGAATTTCATAAAAAATACTATACGCCCGCAAATACCGTCTGTGTGCTTGTTGGCGATGTTACCGTAGAAGCGGCAAAAAAATTGGCGCGGATTTACTTTGCGCGCTATCCCTCCGGTGTGCGTGCAACTGAAGCGGTAACCCAGGAGCCGATCCAGCAGGGGCCGCGGAAGAACATACGATTCCTAAAAGGCGCCCGGACACCGCTGATGCGAGTCGGATTTCACAGTGCCAAAATGGGAACCCCGGATTTCTATGCGCTGGATGCCATGACAATGGTATTAAGCTATGGTCGCGGCGCCCGCATGACGCACAACATTATTAACAAAGGTCTTGCCGTTGAAGCCTGGGTGTATAATCCGGACAATCGCTACGGCGGGATGGTTATCCTCGGAGGGTCTCCGCATGAGCCGCAGGAACTGAAAATAGGTGCAGGTCAGGTGAGCGAAGAACAAAAACGTCAGGCCTATTTGCAGGCCTGTGAAAAGCTTGAAAACCTGCTGGTTGGTGAAGTCGAAAAATTCAAAACCGAGTTGGTATCGTCCCGGGATCTTCAACGCATTAAAAAACTCAATCAGCGCGACTTTTTAGATCGGATGCGCAGCAACGAAAGCCTGGCCGGAACACTGGCAACTCTTGAGGTTCAGATCGGCTGGCAGTACCTGACGAACTACCTGGAACGAATCGATGCCGTTACCCCGAAAGATATCCGTGCGGCGGCAAAAAAATACATTCGTGAAGATAATAAAACCACGGTTTACGTTATTCCGGGCGGGCAACCCGAAAAGCCGCCCGCCAGATATAGCGAAGTGCGAACCATAAGCGGCAGCGCCGCGGCAAGCATCAATTATGCGTACAGCCGGGAAAATAGATCTGATTTTCATACCCCGGATGGATGGAAACATCCACTTTCTTTTAAGCGGAATCCTAAAAAAATTCGCTATCCGCAAGCAGAGATATTTGATGTTGAAAAGGTTAAAGTATTTTATCTGCCCGATGTTGAGCTACCTTTGATCGATTTGACGATCTTACTAAAAGTCGGTTCCGTAGATGTGGATGCAACCCAACTCGGCTTAACCGACATACTCAACAGTTCCATTGTTCGGGGAGGCACGGAGACCCTGTCCCCCAATGAGTTGGCCCTGGTTCTGGATGAAAATGCAATTCAGCTTGGGGTTGCAGTTGATGAAGAGCAGACATCGGTTCATCTTTCGGTGATGAAAGATGATTGGGAAAAGGGATTAAACCTTTTAAAGCAAATTTTAACGCGACCCGGCTTCGACCCCGAGTTGCTCCAGGTCGTAAAAAACAAGGAACTGATTTCGCTTCAAAGACAGGGCGAAGATGCGCAGTCGGTGGCCATGCGGGAAAGCAAAATCTGGCATTTCAAGAGCCACCCTTACGGCCGGGACCCGCTGACCGGTTTGCAGACAATCCCTGCGATTACACGCGAGGATTTACAACGGTTTTTAAAGACATATTTTGTTCCGGCAAACATGACCGTGGCGATCGCCGGTGATATTGAAAAAGAGGATATCATTGCCGGGCTGCAGACGTTCTTGAAAGCCTTTCCGCAGACGAAAGCTCCCGAACGCAGTTTAAAGGATCCGGTCGGCACTTCCCCGGTCCTGGCGCTTATAAACAAACCCGGACAGGTCCAATCCCAGATCGTATTAACTCTGCCGAGTGAAAAACGAACCCATCCGGATTACTGGAAAATTAGCCTTTTGATGGATATATTCGGCGGCAACGACTCCTTGATGTATAAACGCTTGCGGGATGATCTGGGCCTGGTTTATTCTGCAGGTTTCTATCAAACCTATAAATGGAGAGCCGGTTTGCTTTTAGGCTATATCGGGTGCAAGGGAGATCAGACCGGGGCCGCAATTACAGAGACCTTAGAAATTATGAAGGCGCTGCGCAGAGCTATTCCTGAAAGGGAGCTCGAATTAAAGCGGCTTGATGCCCTAAACAGCTTTGTTTTTAACGTGGATACCAAAACCGAACTGGTGGACGTTTATGGCCGCTACTATTTGCGTAAAGAACCACTCGACACGCTTGAGAGAATTCAGGACGCCTTTATAGGAGCCACGAAAGCAGAACTTCACCGACTTGCCATCGCGCTTTTTGATCTGCCGAAAATTCAAATTTTTGTGGTAGGGGATAAGAACCTCAAGATACAGTCCCAAAGCGGCAAAGAGATCACCATGGCGGAAGACCTCATGGCCCTGGCCAAGAAATACGGCTTGCCATACCAGGAAATAAAGCTGCGATAAAGTCGGCGACAGGATCACTGAAATTGCATTCCTTGTCATTTGATTATTGATGATTACCCTATTTGCGGCTAAAATGTTCTACACGCTCACACACTCCTTTGTCTTTTTACTATCTTTGCTGAAAACAACCTGAGGAGATACAAACCATTTAAAGGAGAACATGAATCCTATGAAAACGAAACGATTTAAAACAGCCGCTAAATTATCCAGTACATTCTTTGTGTCTGTCTTTATGATTCTTGTGTTTTCTATCGGCCTCACGGCAATGGTTTATGCGGATACGGCCAAGAAGATTGACGCCAGCGCTGATGAAGCCCTGGATCGATTTTATAAGCAGGTCAAAGACGCTAAGGAG
>JASFGZ010000530.1:0-3538 GCA_050123495.1 Desulfobacterales bacterium | reverse complement strand
ATCTTTACGAATCAACTACTCCGCTGCGCGTAAATATGCCAAAACCGAGAATTTAAAGTTTTCTTTAAAAGCGAAAACCAAAGACAAACCATCGCTAGCGCCGAAAGAAGAAAAAATTGTCACACTGTCGGAGTCAACGACCACCCGCAAAGCGGGTGGCTTGGATTTTACCGCCGCAGGCGGTAAAAGACAGGGGCGCGAAGTGCCCCAATCGTTGCGGGTGGAACCGGGTGCGAAGCACCCGGTTTGGAAAACCCAATCAAAGAAAACCGTATCATTACCCTCCAAATCCTTGCCTTATACGATTCAAGTCAGTGCATTTCGGGACCTGCAGAAATCAAACCAGGTGGTTAGGAAATTATTGACAAAAGGCGATCGCGCCTTTACCTGCCCGGTCCAGATTTCCGGTAAAGGAAAATGGCATCGGGTGTACATCGGATACTACAATACCCGTGAAGAGGCTAAGGTTGCTGCCGCCGGATTGAAAAAAAGAAGCTTTCGCTATGTGAGGATCGCCAAAAAACCCTATGCCGTTCAAGTCGGCCTTGTCGGTTCTGAAAAAGAGGCTCAAGAACTTAAATCCAGGCTTCAAGCGAAAGGATATTTGGCCTATAGCCTTCCGGCAGGAACCGAACAAAGCCTAACCCGAATTTTAATCGGGGCTTATGAAAGCAAAGAAGCAGCCGCAATCCTTACAAACCAGCTCCAGAATGATGGCTTTAATGCCAAAATACTTCCCAGATAGTGTAGAAGTGGTTTCAAAACCCGATCTCCCCGCTTAATGAAGCGGGATTTCGCATCTCATTGAAAGAATATTTAAGTGGCTCAAAAGGCGCCACTGGATGGGTTGCCCCGCAAGCGGGATTCGCATCTGATTTTTTGAAATAGGGTGCAGCACAGAACTACGATAAATGCTCACATACACATGTATGCTGGGAACAACGACTTTCTCGATCGGCCTGCGCCTTTTGAACGCCTTAATGTATCTAATATAGATGTGAAATCCCCCAATTTGCGGGGGCCCTTGAACCTGATCTGAGGTTTTGAAAGCACTTCTAATCAAACACCCAATATCAATGATAGAACTCTAAACTGGAAATGAAGGCTCACAAAAGAAACCTTTCAGCTGGCCGCGGCCAAACCTACGAAACATGGCTCCTGTTGTTGTTGGCGGCACTGGTCATCTTTATCTACGCCGATACGCTAACCGCCCCGTTTATTTTTGATGATAGACCGAATATCTCGGAAAATCCCCATATTCGAATTTCCCGGATCAGCCTGAAAGGTCTGGCTGCTGCTGCCTTTGATAGTCCGCAACATCAACGCCCGGTGGCAAATATCAGTTTTGCGCTAAACTATTATCTGCACGGATATAATGTGGTGGGCTTCCGTCTGGTCAATATCGTCATCCATGTCATCAGCGGTATTTTGCTTTATTTTTTCATTCAGGCCACATTCCGCGCCCCTGCATTGCGATCCGGCAATACGCACGCTAAATGGATCTCATTTTTTGCGGCAGCCATCTGGATGGTTCACCCGCTGCAAACGCAATCAATTAGCTATATGGTTCAGCGAATGAACAGTTTAGCTGCCATGTTCTATATTTTATCATTTTTGCTCTACGCTCATTTTCGAATGAATCCGCAAAAGAGATCAAAGGGATGGTTGTTGTCGGGCTGCATTCTGGCGGGAATACTGGCTTTAGGCTCAAAGGAAAATGCAGCAACCCTGCCCTTTTTTATCATCCTTTACGAATGGTATTTTTTCGGGAATTTAAGCCTGAAATGGTTAAAGGATCGTATTCCGGGACTGGCCGGTTTACTTTTGCTGCTGGCAATCATTGTTCTGATCTATCTGGGCGTTGACCCGTTAGATAAGATACTGGCAGCGTATGAAATTCGCAATTTTACACCGATAGAGCGCATTCTGACAGAGTTTCGAGTGGTTATTTTCTACATCAGCCTTTTTTTCTGGCCGCATCCTTCCCGACTGAACCTGGATCATGATTTTGCGCTGTCATATTCGCTGACGAATCCGATCACCACCTTATTTTCTATGCTGGCGATTGCCGTTTTGATGGTTCTGGCCGTCATAACGGCAAGAAATCAGCGCATTATCTCATTTAGCATCCTGTGGTTTTTGGGCAACCTGGTGATTGAGTCTTCGATTTTTGGGCTTGAAATCATCTTCGAGCACCGGCTGTATCTACCCACCATGATGTGC
Organism: Desulfobacterales bacterium; assembly: GCA_050123495.1. Lineage (GTDB taxonomy): Bacteria > Desulfobacterota > Desulfobacteria > Desulfobacterales > JAHEIW01 > JAHEIW01. The sequence continues at coordinate 1,315 of JASFGZ010000530.1, read as the reverse complement.
AGCCTGATTATCGTGCTGGCTGTTTATCGCTGCCTAAAGCCGCCATGGCTGAAAACAGCGATTTTGTGTGCCCTGGTAATCGGTGGCTCCGTGTGGACCTATGAGAGAAACAAGGTTTGGCGCGATCGCATCACGATCTGGCAGGACTGCGTCAAAAAATCCCCCCAAAAGGCCCGGCCCTATAATAATTTAGGAGTTGCTCTGGCGGATGAGCGCCGTTACAATGAAGCTGTAGCGCTTTATCATAAAGCGTTACAAATTGACCCGTATTACCCGAATGCTTACGCCAATCTCGGGTTTACCCTGGCAAAACAGGGAAAGGTCGAAGAAGGCATCACCCAGTTTTTAAAAGCCCTGCAAATCAAGCCCAGGGATCACGAGACGCTCAGCAATTTAGGGGTGGCACTTATTATGCAAGAACAGTATGAGGAGGCAATTAAATATTTATCCAAAGCGCTTGAGATCAATCCGCATTTCGCCAAAGCGCATAATAACTTAGGTGTGGCTCTGCGACGTCAGAATCGGCTCCAGGAAGCCATGGATTATTTTCGATCTGCAATACAACTTGATCCCGATTATGCCGAGGCCTATAATAATCTGGGCGTAACCCTGGCAACCCAGGGACGGTATGAGGAGGCGATCACACAATTTTCGGCAGCATTGGAGATCAATCCCGGCTATACAAACGCCCGCCAGAATTTAGAAAAAAGCTTAAAGGATAAGGACAACTGACTGCGGATAGCATTGTTTTTTTTTATTTCTTAGACAGGATTAACGGGATTTATTGGATTATTATTTTTTTCCAGTTTCCAGATGAAACTGGAAAAATTCAATCCGCCTGACGGCGGAATTTTTTTAATTATATATATGCTAAATTTAATAATTTCCTTAAACCTTATTCTTTGTGGCGTGCATCTTCTTTTAATAGATAAGGGCTAGGATTATTAAGGATTCTTTTGTTTTATTACGACTCAGTTCGTTTTAACGAATCACTGTGTTTTGATTTCCATTTTTATTCGCCGGAGGCGATTGGGTATTTTCAGTTTCATCTGGAAACTGAAAATGCAAAATTAAAATCATCTAAATCCTGTAAATCCTGTCCAAAAAAATGTCTGATATCCGAAATCTGTCATCTTTCATCTTTAGCTTCGAAGCAATCTAACCGATTGAACATAAAAAAGGGTTGGCCAGGATGGCCAACCCTTTTTTATGTGGTGGTGCCGGAGGTCGGAATCGAACCGACATGGATACAAGATCCGCTGGATTTTGAGTCCAGTGCGTCTACCAGTTTCACCACTCCGGCGAAGTAAAGAGT
>JASFGZ010000529.1:0-3561 GCA_050123495.1 Desulfobacterales bacterium | reverse complement strand
CGATCTTGAAGTATCGGATTATATAAAACACCTCGTACTTCACGAAAAAAAGACAAAAGTCATCGCAGCCGTAATCGAAGGATTTAAGGATGGTGCCAAATTTATTGAAGCTGCGGAATTGGCGCTCGAACATTGTAAGCCCCTCATCGTTCTGAAAATTGGAGAAACCGAAGTCGGTAAAAAAGCGGCGGCCTCGCATACGGGTTCTTTGACGGGTTCTGATTCAGTCATCGATGCTGTCTTTAATCAAAAAGGCGTTATCAGAGTTCACAACTACGATGAATTGTTTCAAACGGCATCTTTATTCTCCAAGGGACGCATTCCGAAAGGAAACAAAGTTGGCATTCTTTCCAGCACGGGCGGCGGCGGTATCATCATGGCGGATTACTACTCCAAATTGGGCCTGACAGTTCCAGATCCTTCACCAAAGACCAAATCACTTGCCTCAAAAGAAATAGCCGCTTTTGGAAAAGTCGCAAATCCGTTTGACCTAACCGGCCAAATCTTCAGTGATCCCGAAATGTTTAAAAGGTGTATGAAGCTTTTCGTGGAAGAAGACAATTTTGACATTATTCAAGTCAACGTGTCGATGGTGGCCGGACAATCAAGTGAACAGCGGGGGTTGATGCTGCTGGAGTCCATCGAAGGAAGCTCAAAACCCGTTGTTACGTGGTGGGCTGCGGGAAGTTTGTCGGAGCCGGGGATAGAGGTACTCAATGGCAGCGAGGTCGCACTGTTTAGATCGCCTGAGAGATGTGCAACCGCAGTCAAGTCACTGGTTAAATACTACCAGTATTCAGATTCACGTTCGGATCGCAGCCCATCCAGTTCAGACATTGATTGTGCAACTTCTTTAGACCGTGCCAAAGAATTGCTGGATGCCGCAGATACGAATCTTAGTGAACACCAGAGCAAGACGCTGTTAAACTTTTACGGGATTCCGGTTACCCGGGAACAGGTGGTGACGTCACCCCAAGAAGCGATTCGTTTTGCCGAGGAGATCGGGTTTCCGGTGGTACTCAAAATTGATTCTCCTGATATTTTGCATAAATCGGAGGCCAAGGCAGTCCGATTAGGTGTCGGTTCCAAAAAAGAGATATTACAATTTTATGATGAAATTATAAAAAATGCAGAAAAGTACGATCCGGATGCAAAAATCAACGGTGTTCTGGTTCAGGAAATGATCCAGAATGAAATATTAAAAGATGTATCGTTGCGAGTTATCCCGCTATCAAAATTCGATGCCGAGCAAATGGTTAATGAAATAAAGGCGTATCCAATACTTCAAGGGATGCGCGGCAAGCAGCGCTCCGATATCGAGGCGATTGTTGATGTATTGCTGCGCGTTGCCAGACTGGCGGAAGATTGCAGAAACACCATTTCTGAGATAGATATAAATCCGCTAATTGTTTTTGATGAAGGCCGGGGCGTAAAAGCATTGGACGCCCTGGTGGTGAGCAAGACGCCTGATTTTAATTGAGCGGATACCTTCTAGTTGAAGGACGATTATGTTGATTGAAGAAAAGTTTTCGGTGAAAGCGCCCATCCAAAAATTATGGAATTCTCTGCTGGATCCCGAAATCGTGGGTCCCTGCATTCCGGGATGCGAAAAGGTGGAGACGATAAACGACAGAGAATACGACAGTATCATCAAAGCCAAGGTGGGTTTTATAGCAGTTCGATTTAAAGTCCGAACGGTTATAGAGGAAATCGTTCCCTACAGACGGATACGAACCGCCGGGGAAGGCAATGAATTGCGCAGGTTAGGTCATTTCAAACAAAAGACAAACATAAATTTCAATGAATTATCGGAAAATGAGACCGAGGTCTCTTATCAATCAGAGGTGTCTATAGTTGGAAAACTGGCAACCTTCGGCGATAGAGTTCTGAAGGCCAAGGCCAAAGAAATTGGCAAGGAATTTGCCGCCGCTGTGCAGAAGAGATTAGCGTAAATTCGATTTGAATTTGCTTAAATTTGGAGGAACCGGTCCATGAACACTTTTGAATATATGCCCGCGAAAACTGTAAAGGAGGCCTGTGACTTGCTTTCCCAATATGGTGAGGAAGCTAAGATTCTTGGAGGGGGCCAGTCTCTGGTCGTTTTGATGAAACAAGATTTTGTCAGCCCTTCATACATCATCGATATTAAGGACATTTCGGATCTGGATTACATCCGCTACAATGAAAAAGACGGATTGCGGATCGGCGCTCTGACCACTCATCGGTCTCTGGAAACTTCGGCCCTAGTGCAAGACAAGTTCTTTATGCTGGCGGAGATGGAACGCACCCTGTCTTCCGTTGCGGTCAGGAATTGGGGTACGCTGGGGGGAAATCTTGCGCATGCAGATCCTGCATCGGATTTAGCGCCAACCCTGATGGCCCTTGGAGCGGAAGTGACAGTCACCGGGGCGAACGCAGAGCGGGTTATTAGCCTGGACGATTTTTTTATCGGCTATTTTGAAACCGCATTGCGGCCGGATGAGCTATTGACCGAGATCCATGTTCCCAATTCGGGTCAAGGCGGCGGGATCTATTCCAAATTCGCCCTCAGGGCAACGGATTTAGCGGTTGTGAGTGTTGCGACCCATCTCATCTTTGACCCGGACAATCGAGACCTGTGCAAAAATGTCCGTATGGTTATGGGATCTGTGGGGCCAACGCCGCTGCGAGCCAAAAGAGGAGAAGACCTTCTTAAGGGGCGGACGATCGACGATACGCTTATTGAAGAAGCCGCCCGGCTAGCGGCCGAAGATGCGCAGCCAACGACGGATATCAACGGGTCCGAGCAGTACAAAAGAGAGATCGTGCGCGTTCTCGTGAGAAGGAGTATCAAAGAAGCTGCGGCCCGTGCTTCAACGCCATGAGAATACTCCGCTGGAACAATTGCACAACGAAGATGCCTTAGCGCATATCTATTGAAATTCACGATTGGGTAGAGGGGGTTGTTCATTATGCACACATTGAGTTTAACCATCAACGGGGAAAAGGTTGAAGCCTTGATCGATCCCGAGACGACTTTACAGAAGTTTTTACATGAGACCCTGGGAATGACCGGCACAAAGGAGGGTTGCGGCGCCGGATTGTGCGGCTGCTGCACGGTTATGGTGGATGGAAAAGCGGTGAAGTCCTGTCTCATTCTTGCACTTCAAGTCAGGGGAAAATCGGTTCAAACGATTGAAGGACTGGCACCCGAAGAAACTTTAGATCCTGTTCAAGAAGCATTTATCGAAAACGGCGCGATTCAATGCGGGTACTGTTCTGCCGGGATGATCATGTCAAGCAAAGCGCTTTTGGAAGAAAACCCGAATCCATCGGAACACGATGTTCGACATGCCCTGTCAGGGAATCTCTGCCGTTGTACCGGATATCATAAGATCGTCAAAGCCGTCCTGAGCGTCGGTGAAGAGGAAAGGCAGGTATAGGCTTTTAGAAACAAGGGAGGTCTGCCGCATGAAATCAAAGCAAGCTTATAAATACATCGGGAAGTCTGAGTATAACGTAAACGCCAGAGCAAAAGCGACCGGTCGGGCGAAGTATTGTTCAGACATGCAACTTTCCGGA
>JASFGZ010000528.1:0-3579 GCA_050123495.1 Desulfobacterales bacterium | reverse complement strand
CCCGTATCCGGGACCACCCAGGCAAAACCGATATCGGCCTCACCCTCTTTGACTTTGATCCACTCCGGTTCGGAAAGCATATCCAGACTGGCTGGAAAGAGGATGTGCTCTTCCTTGTAGATCATATCCCGAATTGCCTGTATGGCTTCTTTGAGCGGCGTGAGCGTGCCCTGCGGATCGGAGTTGGCGATTCCCTGCCGGGCCTGCTTAAGGTTGGCGCGGATGTCATCGTGGATGGACCACATCACCTGGGAAGGCCCGCTAAAATGGTGGGCCTCCAGCATCGGAAAGAGCTGATTCTCTTTGCGGGTGTAATGAATATCGATCTCGGATAGGCGCTCGATAAGGGATCCCAGCATCTGGCTGTTCTCTTTGAAGGCCTCGAGTCCGGGGGGCTGTCCGATACGCCCCAGAAGCATACTGGTCTCACTCATAATTTTCTCGGAGGCCCGGTTTTCTTTTATGAAGGTGTGGATGGGATGTCCCAGAGGCGGCTCCGGCCGGTCCTGCTCCTCAAGCGCCTCTTTAAATATTTCAACATGGACGTCGCACAGGCGTTTGATCTCTTCGGCGGGCAGACCCTCGTCCATAAGGGTCTGCTCCATTTTTGCGATCTCGGAGGCCTCGACGCCAGTGACCAATTGCGCGAATCTTTGTTTGAGCACCGCCATGTCTTCTCCGGCGTGGAGGTCTTTGATGATTTCCCTGAGTGCCGCCTGCTTTTCCTCAGGATCACTGATAACGCCGCCGGCCCCGTCGGGAGGTGATCCGTCCGGGGTTGCGGTTTTGCCCGTTTGCCGGCCTATTTCTTTTGTCAGGGCCTCAATGAAATTGTCCAGGTCCAGTCCGCCGATACCGGCAATCTTGTCGAGGGTAGCCACCTTGCCCAATGTTTTACGCATAATCGGGTTCTTGAGTCCCTTGAATTTGGGAGACAACGTGATTAAAAAATCCTCTAAAAAAGGGTATTCTTTCAACAAACTGTCGACCTTGGTGTTGGCGCCGATCTCCATGGTTCATCCTCCTTGGCCGATGAATACCTGAATCCTGCAGATGAAAGTCTCCGACACATGCAAAATTCAGGACGGGATTATTATGCTGGAAGCGAGCATAGAGAAAATTAAATTATAAGTCAATCAGGCATTGTCCTTCACATTAATTCACCTCTTGGAAATTCTACAATTCAATTGTGAGCGAAGCGAAATTAGTTTTTTGATGATCTCTTAGAGGAACACCTTGAGAACGTTGCCTAAAATTTTATTGACAACCAAAACGGAGTTTATTAGCAATAATGTGATGAAGCGATGTTGCACGATCTAAATCGTCTCTCTTCAATGTGGTAGCTCAAAAATCCTCGCATGCTCAGGCCGTTGAGAAAGGTCGCAAATTCTCGGAGTGATTGAGCAGTGGCAGCAGAAGTTACCATACCCGCGAAATTACCTTGGCACCGGATCCTCCTCAACCAACGCTTCACAGAATACGATCCTGTCGCATTAATTTAGGGCCTGTTTGACATGTTCCAGATTCAAACGGCGATATGGTGTAACCACGACAGGTCGAAGTTCACAAAGGTTGGCTTTTAAAGCCACAAATCAACCTTAAAGGAGGTGACGCAAACAAAAAAATAGGGGTATGTTCAGATGGCTTTGAACCGCCAAAAAAAGGAGAGAAAATGATGAAAAAGTTTATGACCACGGCAATCATGATGATCGCCGCTTTCACATTATTTAGCTTTGGTGGGGCACTGGCGGATCAGGTAACCTTGAGATTTTCCGATTGGCATCTAACCGAGGATGTTTGGAATAAATCGCTCAATGAGGGTATGGACATATTTCAAAAGGAAAATCCAAACATCAAAGTGGTCATGGAACCCGTTTCCTACGGGGAAAAGGAGACCAAGTACACGGTGGAATCGGCCGCAGGACGCGCACCGGATGTTTTTCACGTGCATGCTTTTTCGCTGCCCATGTTTTTCGGCAAGGGTTTTGCCAAGGATTTAACACCCTTCATCGCCAAAGAAGATCCCAAGTTTCTGGACGCATGGTATCCTCTGGCCATCAACCTGATGAAGCACAACGGCAAAGTGCATGCCATGCCCGGTGATTACATGACCATGGTCCTGTTTTACAACACCGAGATGTTCAAAGACGCCGGGCTGGATCCAAACAAACCGCCGAAAACCTGGGACGAATTTCTATCCTATGCGAAAAAACTCACCCGGGATACCGATGGCGACGGCAAAATCGATCAATGGGGATTTGGTACCGTTGGCGCCAAGAGTCCCGGATTTTCACTGAGATTTGGTCCGTTTATCTGGAGTTTCGGCGCCGATTATCTCACCCCGGACATGAAACGGTCCGCTCTCGATACGCCTGAAGCCAAGCAAGCATTTGCCTTTTTTGTTGAGCTGTACACCAGGCACAAAGTTGTGCCGCCCGGATTGACGGCTATGAACCCCCAGGAGGTGCGAACCCAGCTGGCCCAGAAAAAAGTGGCCATGATCATGGGCTCCGGTTGGACACCGCCGATCGTCAACAAGATTAATCCCGCCCTGAATGCTTTCGAAGTCCTCAGCTGCGCGCCTGCTCCGGTCAAAGTAAAACCTGCCACCGCCATCTGGCTGAGCTCCTGGGTGATGAGCCCCAATACCAAGCATCCCGACGAAGCCTGGCAGCTGATAAAATTTATTACCGGCAAAGAGACGGAGTTGAAATGGTTTGTGGATAATCGGGTGACCTCATCCCGCAAAGATGTCAGTGGCGTGGCTCCCGAAATCTTAAATGACAAATTTGCCAGTGTCATGGCCTCCCAGCTGCCCAATGGCAAGGTAGAGCCGCAGATCCCCCAGTGGCCCGAAATTATGGACACCTTTACAACTTCACTTCAGGAGGCCATCGTGGGGATGAAGACTCCCGACGAAGCGCTGGCAGAGGCTCACCAGAGAATCAACGCGATCCTGGCCAGATAATATCACCCGAGCTGTTGGTGCTGGTGGAAAGGGAAGTGTCCGGACTTCCCTTTCCAGTTTTATAGCGATAACGGATACAAACCATGCGGATAAATGACCGTTACATGTGGACGGTTTTCGTGTTGCCGGCAGTTCTTCTTTTGATTTTAGTGCTGGGTTGGCCGGCGATTACCAGTATTTTGTACAGTTTTCAGCCCACAAAGGCCGGCGAGACCGGCTATACCCTGGCTAGCTACAAAGCCCTGCTCAAAGATCCCTTTTTCAAAACAACTTTTTGGAATACCGCTGTTTTTGTTTCTTTTAGCGTTGCGAGCCACTTGATCCTCGGCCTTACAGTTGCCATGGTGCTCAACAGCGCTTTGCCGGCCAAACCCGTGTTCCGGGTGATTGCCCTGTTGCCCTGGGTGGTCCCGGACGTCGTTGCCGGTATCATCTGGAAATGGATGTACAATCCCATATATGGGGCGCTAAACGATTTGCTGATTAAAGTCGGCATGCTCGAAAATCCGGTCGAATGGTTGTCCAATCCAAAACTGGCCATGATGAGCGCCATCCTCGTAAATCTCTGGCGTGGGTTTCCTTTCGTCATGCTGATTTTGCTGGCCGGCCTG
>JASFGZ010000527.1:0-3581 GCA_050123495.1 Desulfobacterales bacterium | reverse complement strand
ACGTCACCGGCGGACCTGAGAGGCCGGCAATCGGTTCGCGCAACCTTTAAGTTATCAGCCAGGGCTATTGACGTGCTCAGTATTGTAGCCACGCAACTGGGAATCAAACAAAAATCGCTCTTTGATCATTTGATCGAGGATGTGAAGTCGTTGAACGTCATTGCAAACGAAATCGAAGATGATGCCTTCAGTGCCCTGGATCGCATTCAAAAAACCTTTGTTGTCAGCCGACGCACGCTATCATGCCTGGAAGAAACATCACGGCAATTTAATGCACCGCGGGATGCCCTGGTGGAATATTCGATTCAGCGATTGTTACCGGTAATCGCAAAGGAACGTGAAAGACATACAAAACGTAAAGAGGTATTAAATGATATAAATGCACACCTGGCACAGGGGTTAAAAATATTGCAGAAAGCCCATTCACTTTTAGGTGCAGAAGATCCGGTTTATGCCAAATTTGAATCCGCCATGCAAGGATTGGCAAATGCCCAGGCGCATATCGAAAATTATGTAAGAAAAGGAAGCGTTATTGAGGACTTTTAAAGTATTAGATGTATTTTTGAGATGGGTTCTTATTTTATTTGGGCGTTAGTGAGAGAAATCCCTCATCGGTATTTAAATCCATTTTAAACCGGCGCAGATAATTTAAACCCAATAATCCCATACCTGGCTGGTTGGGAAGATCCAACACCAGCGCTTTTACATTATAGGTCTCAAACCCCTCCAGAGTGACAGCGTCCAGAATCACCTCAGGTGCATAGATGACACCGCCTGCCGTATAAACCGTGCGCCGCGGATTCCGGACCGTTATGATTATACCCAGATCTGCGGCTGTGGAAAAGGGTATGGTCATCATTGATGCGCCCGTATCAACAATAAAGTCTTGTGAAGTTCCCTGATTAAGAGACGCTGTAACCGGGATTTGCCGGGCACCCGGCACAAAGCGGATTATAATTTTTCCTTCCAGTCCTTTCAATTCGGAAATCTGCGACTGTAAGCTTGTAACCTGCACCTTGAGAGCCGGCGGGTAATTTTTGGCCGACAAAAGACTTTCGGCCATTGCCCAGTCGTTTTCTGCCAGGGCCAATTTTACACCGAATAGATGAATGTTGAGATCATCCGGCAGCTGCTGACCGCCGCGTCCATAAACCTTCCAGGCATCCTGAATATCTCCGCTTTCAAGCAAATCATTGAGCCAGTTTTGATAAAGATCGGAATGCAGTTTAGTCAGCTGAGCCTTATCCTGATTTTTTTTCGGCTGCCAATTTACAATAACATTTTCCGTTAAATTAACCGCTTCTTCAAAACCATAGCTTTCTGCAGTCAGGATAACCACATCCGACATCAAAGAGACATCATCTGCTTGAGAGAGGATCTCGGCATCAAAATAATTGGCCACCTGAACCGCAAAACCATCTTGAACCGCTCGCGCAATCAGTGAACGCAATTGACTTACAATCACATCGGGTTGCAAATGAGCAGGCGTCTCTTTAACAGACAGCTTGGGATTAAATCGAAACGCCTGGGTAAACGCCTCCAACCGATCTAGATCTGAATAATCATCTGCCATGGTCAGGGCCAGGGCAAACTCTTCTTCCCGGCTATTGGCAAAAGTGAGTCTATAATAATCATCGACCCGGATCTCAGCCTTAAGATTCTTGCTTTCATCGCCTGCCCATAAAAAAGCGCCTTCGAAAAAATCTGCAAAGGTCCAACCAACCACTCGATCAGCCTGAATAAATACGCCGGGATCGCTTATGCTGTCCGGGATGGAACCTTTATAAAAATTGCCCTGCCTGACGATCGCCCCGATCTCAATCGGCTCCGGCGGATCTTCGGATCCAAGCGCCAGCCACATCAACGGTTTGTCAGCAGACCATGGATAAAGTTCCGGGCTTTCTATGCTTAAATCCTCCCGGATGCGCCACAGACTGATTTGATCCAGATCGTTTGTAATTCCACCTTCAATTTCCAGCTGATTTCCGGAACGCATCTGAAGAATCCAATCGGCTCCTCCTAAACTGCTCCTGGTGGGTACCGCAACCCAGCCACCGCCAACCACGGGCACCGTAATTTCCGAGACAAGATTTCCGGTGACATCTTTAATCCGAAGCGTCCCTATTGGAATATTTAACTGTTCAGCATCGGATTCGTTATCTGGGACGGGTTTAGCAGGGGAAGGCTTCTCAGGCAATTTGGCTTGGGGGCGCTTCAACGTCGGCTTTTCGGTGGATGAGACTTTTGATTTTGCCGGCGGCGGTATGGTGGGATCCGAACGGTAATAATAATAAAGTACGCAAGAGACAACCAAAATAAAAACAGCAGCCGGCAGCCAAAGCCGACTTACCTTTTTTTCCGGTATTTCATGCAGAGATGCGCCGCAGTTATAACAAATATCCGACTCGATGGGATTTTTGATCCGGCATTGAGGACAAGCGATAATTTTATCGTCATTGGCTGTATCGGTGTCCATAATTAAAACCTAGCCTTGATCGGCTTAAAGTCAAGCGTGTAAGGGAGCCAGAAGAACGATCCATATTTTAAATTATATCATAATTTTATTGGCGTCCCAAATAAATCGGGCATAATAGGCACATCGGTTGAAAGCGCGTATTTTGTCTTATTTAAGCCAGAGTAATCGAGCAAATACGATTTCGGATTGAAATAACCGATTTGCGGCAGATTTAAAATCCGCATTCCGAAATCGTATTTGCTTCACCACTCCAAAGTTGCCTGAATTATGAACTTCTGTCTTATCCGGTGCAACAAATAGGGTAAGTCCGTCCATTTTTTTGACGCGAACGGGCTGTCCCTCTTCAATCGGTGGTCCTTCTCCAATTTTTTCAGCCCGCCAGAGCTCGCCGCGTATCTTGACATATCCGGATGTAATCAGTTTATCTCTAGCAACACCGCGCTCACCGATCATTGAGGAGGACTTCCCTGAGCGGTCCCAATCATAGGCACGCCAGATAAACGGAAACAAAATCACGTCTTTGATGATCCAAAATCCGATAATACTCCATAAAAGCCAGAATGGAATAACGACCCAATATTGAATCACAATCAAAATCAAGATCATCGCCGCAAATTCGGGAATATTCAGCAGTATGTATCTAAAATATATCGGTCTTGGTATTTTTCTAAGTTCAGGCATGCTGATAGTCGGCGACGATTAGGGTTAAATCATCATCCAACGCTTCCTCTGAAGGTTTCCCCGACCAGTTGAATAACTGCCGGATGAGCGCATCTGCAAATTGGCCCGCCGGAGGCTGTGTATAGGATCTATGGAATACTGTCGAATATTATTTCTTTTAACCGGTAAACGGCCTAACGGGCTCAACCAATGTATGTTAGATGCACTTTTGAGATAACTTTTAGGATTGTTTCTTGAGAAAACCCCTTACCTGAGAAAGATTTTCCCGAGCCGCAATCAGAAGATGATCGCTGATGCGTTGCCCGTCCAGGTATTCATTGAGGTGAAATTCGCTGCCGTCAATTTTACATATTTTTCCGCCGGCGGCCTCTACAATCACCCGAGCTGCGGCCAGCCCCTGAAAGGATTCATTGGTAATGATGGC
>JASFGZ010000526.1:0-3582 GCA_050123495.1 Desulfobacterales bacterium | reverse complement strand
CAAGTCAGGGCGGTATCTATCTGTTCGCAGGAAGATCGTACGGTCAGATGAAGCCCGAACAGACGGTGAATGGTTTCGACCGTGGCGTTCCGCCATGATCCATCAGGCAATTGGTCCGCCAAAAGTGTCGCTACCGTCTCCGTAAAGTCAATTTTCCACTGAGGCGTCTCGGCCTCTCCAAGCCACTTTTGTCGGGCGTAAAGACCCGCAGGTGTTTTGCTGAACCGAAATACTTGATAGGGATCGTAGCGTAGTTTCATAAAAGCGACTATCCTTCTGATTGGTGCGCATTCAAGATAGATTTAACTATGGATTACACAACGAATGCATAAATTCAATGAAAATGAGTTGTCTTAAAATGCCTTTCATGAAATACAGTCTTGTAGCTTATTGGATTCACTTTCTCCGCTGAAAATTAAGCTAAATCAGTTTGGTTTCTTCCGCAAATTCAAAAAAATTAGACCGGCTATCTTTTTGGAGAAAGGTCAGTCATGATTCGCTGGGGATTGTGTTGTATTTTTCGTGAAGCGCCCATAAAGTTCCGCCGTACGACAGCACGCTATTTAAGCAAACTATCTGCGAACGAGCGGATGGATTATATTTCCGGTATCTGCCTGCACAACGCAAATTCTCTTCTCGAGGCACTTAAATTTTGTCGACTTAATGGTATTAACGCCTTTCGGATCAACAGCCAGATTTTGCCACTTAAAACACATCCCAAACTAGGATACGCCATAGAAGCGTTACCCCAATCCAATCAAATTGTAAACACATTCAAAAAATGCGGCGCTTTCTGCCGAAGAAACGATATGCGTACAAGCTTCCATCCCGATCAGTTCATCCTATTATCATCGCCGAATTCAGAGGTTACCCGCAGATCAATTGCCGATCTCAGATATCAGACGGAAGTTGCAAAATGGGTCAACGCCGATGTGATCAATATTCACGCCGGTGGTATTTACGGAGACAAGGATAAGGCCCTACAACGCCTGGTTAGGGGAATTCGGAGTCTACCACAAAACATTCGCCGCCGCCTTACCCTGGAGAACGATGATAGACTGTATACGCCCCGCGATTTGCTGCCCATTTGCAAAAAATTGAAAATCCCTCTCGTATACGACCTGCATCACCATCGCTGCCTGCCGGACGGTCTGAGCGTCAAAGACGCCACTCAACAGGTACTGAAAACTTGGAATCGGGAGCCGCTTTTTCATATTTCGAGTCCTTTACAGCCCTGGGAGAATGGAAATCACCGAAATCATCATGATTACATTAATCTCAAGGACTTTCCGGTATTCTGGTTGAACCTGGACATTACCGTGGAAGTTGAGGCAAAAGCCAAAGAACTGGCCGTGCTCAAACTTATGCGGGAAATAGAAATAAAACAGAATAAATTGAGTAAATGATCATCGATCCCTTTAACTCAGCTAAAATAGGATCGTGGCGGTAACCTTGTTTTGCAAATAGTCTCTTGAGATCGACGATATGCCTCTCAGAAAAACCGATCTCAAAATCGAAATGGTAATACGCCCACATCCGACTGAGGGTATCAGAATACCCAAGGCAGGCATTTACTCGATACGGGTATGTATCGTGATGGAAAAATTCTGAAGCACGACTAACTTTTTGTTCTCGCGTTGCAACACTGTGGACGTCGTACGGCAGCGCGATCCTTTTTTGAATGGTCTGGATTGTGGATTACGTGAACCGAATCCTTGTGGGGGTGTGCTAAATTTTTATATTATACGTTAGAATAAAAAACCCTGCCGCATTAAAAACGAGGCAGGGTTTTACTTCTGTTATTTTCTAAAGGGATTTAATCGACGTTCGGTCGCGGATGGAGACCGGCGGCTTCAACGATTTCAGGGACCTTTTCCTCCCATTCGATGGCCATGACATGAAAGCCGGCCACCCCTTCAACTTCTTTGAGACGCTGCATGGCCTCAACGCAGATTTTGATGCCTTCAGCGGCCTGCTGGCCCTTTTCTACCGCCTGGAGACGCTTGATAATTTCATCCGGCACATCCATTCCCGGAACACGCTTTTGCATGTACTTGGCCATCCCGACACTTTTCATGGGGGTCATGCCGGCTAAAATATAGGCTTTTTCATGCAGCCCGCGATCGCGCACACCTTTCATCCATTCTTCAAATTTATCCAAATTATAGATACACTGGGTCTGGATGAACTCGACCCCGGCGGCAATCTTTTTCGCCAGGCGTGGGACCCGAATCTCGAACGGATCGGCAAACGGATTGGCGGCCGCGCCAACGAACATCTGAGGACGGCCGTCAAGGTCATCACCACCCAGAAACTTGCCCTCGTCGCGCATATGCCGCACCGCTTGAATCAGCTGGATCGAGTCAATATCATGCACATTCTGGCCCTGAGGACAATCACCAAAGCTCTGGTGATCTCCGGATAAACACAGGATGTTGTTGATTTCAAAGGAGGCCGCGCCGAGAATATCGCTTTGCAATGCGATGCGATTGCGATCGCGCGTTACCATCTGGAGAACCGGCTCCAGCCCCATGAGTTTCAAACGGATGCAGGACGCCAGACTGCACAATCGGGTCATCGATGTCTGGTTGTCGGTGATGTTGATGGCATCCACATGTTCCTTGATCAACTCCGCCTTTTTAATGATGTGTTCAGCATTGCTGCCCCGGGGCGGTCCACACTCGGAGGTGACGGCCAGATGACCTTCACTGAGAATCTTTTCCAGTTTGCTCGGTGTCTTTACACTCATTGCTGAACATCCTCCCTTACAACTTTTCTGGGTCCCCCTGCCCTGTCCGTCGACCAGTCCTTTAAGGGGCACAACTTTTCGTATTCGTCGAGTTTGTCTAAAGCCTTGAGACGATCGACAATCAACTGCCAGGCACAGTCCACCTCGGCGTTGATCTCACACCGACCATCGGTGGAGCCGCCGCAGGGTCCGTTAAAAAGCCGCTTGGCACAGCGGGCAACCGGGCAGATGCTCCCGGTTGTGGCCAAAATACACTGTCCGCAGCCCTGGCAGCGTTCCGTCCAGAGGCCGCGTTGTTCGGTGGCTCCCATAAAACAGGTGTTCACCCCCGGATACACCGGTGTGCTGTGGTATTGTTCGGCGGTAAACTGAACCCCGACACCGCAGGCAAGCGAGACCACGGCATCATACTGATCGATGACGTCTCGTATTTCGTCCAGATACTCACGATCACATTGTCTCTCGAGGGTCATCTCGTCGATTTTGACCTCCTTGCCCTCTTTGCGGGCATTCATCCGCAGGGCCGAAGCAAGAACCGCGACCTCTTTTTTGCCGCCGGCCTCACAGACAGTAACGCATTCGTTGCAACCCAATACCAGGATGTTGGTGTGATCCTTGAGATATTCGATGATTTCCTCAATCGGCTTTTTATCTGCAACTATCATTTAATAAAACCTCATTTAGTTGTTATTGGAATGTTGGAATGATGGAATGATGGAATTTCAAAATACTGGGTATAAGAATGAAGATACCCGCATTTTACAATTAGCTAGTTTCCGTTTTTCAACCCATAATTCCATTTTTATAAGTACGCTCGAAGCGTTAAAGATCTC
>JASFGZ010000525.1:0-3584 GCA_050123495.1 Desulfobacterales bacterium | reverse complement strand
TCACCGCAGAACCGAATACCGGGTGAGCCCTTCGGGAAAAAAGGATTCCCATTACCAGGTATACGCCGTCGAGAATGTGATCGGTTTTGTCCAGGGGACTGCCGAGGAGCGGGTCTATGCACCCTTCGAACTCTACAACGCGGACCCCAATGGAGCGCCCGTTTATCACACAAAAACCCGGAATTCACCGGTGCGGTCGGGTTTCGATGTTTTTCTGTCGGTCGCCTATCCGCCGGCGTCCGGGCCGCCGGTTGCCGAAACCCTGTCGATTGAACTTCTGTGCACCAACGGCTTTCTGACTGAAGAGATCCGCACCGGAGACATCGCGGTACCCACCAGCAGCACCCCGGAACAGGTGGCGTTCAAGAATTTGCGCCCGCCCACGAGCAACATTTTGCCGCCGCTGGGAACCGATCTGCTGTGGCGTCTGGTTTCCCATCTATCTTTGAACTACGCTTCGCTCTCGAATACGGAAAATCTGCAGACACTGCTAAACCTGTATTTATTTAAGGACGCCAGAAAACCGGAGGCATTTCTGGCCAACCAGAAGCGTGTGGCCGGCATCCAGAGCATCGACTCCGGGGGATCGGACCGCCTGGTTTCCGGGATTATGATGCGGGGCCGCGATATAGGATTGGAGGCCCGGCACGATCATTTTGCCAGCCCGGGAGATCTGTTCCTGTTCGGCAGCATCCTCGAGCATTTTTTAGGGGGTTATGCATCCATCAACACCTTTACCCGGCTCACACTGCGGGAAGTGATTACAGGGGAGACGTATCAATGGCCGGCCAGGCTGGGGGATCATCCCCTCATCTAAATCCCGATCCGAGAGCAGGCCTGAAGCTTGAGCTTCTGAAGGAGGGGCATGCCTTTTCTTTCTTTCAGGTTATGCGCCTGTTGCGCTTTTTCGCACGACAATCATCCGGGGCACCCAAATCGCCTTCCGATCTCAGTCAAAAGATTCGAATAAAGCCCAACCTTTCCCTGGCGTTTCCCGCTTCAGACGTTGAACGTATCGAAGAGTTAGGAGATCCTGATGACGCGCAGTTTTTAATTACCGTCAATTTCATGGGACTTTACGGATGCGGATCGCCCTTGCCGATATTTTACACCGAAGATCTCATTGACGAAGCGGCCGAGGATGAATCCGTCTCCAGGGATTTCATCGATATCCTCAATCAGCGCCTTTTTGTTCTGCTCTTTGAGTGCTGGGGCAAATACCGGCAATATCTGCAGGTCGTTGAACACGAGAGCTCCGCACATATCGACAGGCTGTTTTGTCTTCTCGGCCTGGGCGAAAAAACGCTCCGAAAAGACATCACAGAACCGGGCCGCCTGCTGCGCTACATCGGTCTCTTTACGCAATTTCCGCACTCCGCACTGGGTCTGGAAACCCTGTTGGGCGATGCCTTCGGCGGCACACCCGTAGAAGTGGCCCCCTGTGTCGAGCGCATTGCCAAAATACCGCAAAGCCAAACTTTGCGCCTGGGCGTATCCGGCTGCCGTCTGGGTGGCGATACCTATCTCGGTGATGAGCTGCCCGACCGCATGGGCAAATTCCGTATACGGCTCGGTCCCCTGACGGGGACTGACTTTAAGCGCTTTTCGCCGGGCAGCGAAGATTTTGAACGGCTTGTTTTTCTCACTGATATGTACTTCGTTGAACCGCTGGAATACGATGTGGAGCTGATCCTGGCCGGAAGGGAGGCCCGGACCGTTTGCCTGGGGGATCCTGCGCGGTCTTCCCTCGGCGTGGACACCTGGATTTTTTCGACTCCCGAGCTGGGAGAGGTGCGGGCGATTTTCAGCCCGCAGCCGAAGCCACCGGATCCGCTTCAGGCGGAGCAGCAAAATAAATCGTTTGGGGATAAAGAAGAGGTAACTCTATGATTTCGGTTGACATCAAATCACTTTTGAGCCGTCTGAATCCTTACTGCACCCGCAGTCTGGAAGCAGCCGCCGGGTTGTGCGTCTCCCGCACCCATTACGAAGTTGCGGTGGAACACATGCTTGCCAAGCTGCTGGAGGATCCCCAGGCCGATATACCCTTGATCCTGCGCCATTTTGACATCGATTCCGGCCGGGTTCAAAAGGCGGTGGAACAGTCTCTGGAAGAGTTTAAAACCGGAAACGCCGCCAAACCCGTATTTTCCCCGTTGCTGATGGAGTGGTTTCAGGAAGCCTGGCTGCTGGCCTCGGTGGATCTCAACGAGAACCGACTGCGGTCCGGAGCCCTCATGCTGGCGTTTTTGAATCTTTCGTCGCAATTTGCCCCCGGCGGTTACGCGGATCTTCTCAGCGCCATTAGTCGGGATGCGCTGCTGGCGCAATTCTGGGACATCCTCAAAAACTCGATGGAAAAACCCGCTGCCCGCGTCGAAACGGCAGAAGCGGCAGGGGCGCCTGCCGAAGGCACCGCCTTGGCGAAGTTCTGTGTCGATTTTACCGGCAAAGCGGCTGCCGGCGAAATCGATCCGGTCTTCGGCCGGGATCGGGAAATTCGCCAGATGGTGGATATCCTGGCGCGGCGCCGCAAGAACAACCCCATTGTGGTGGGGGAGGCCGGTGTCGGAAAAACCGCGGTGGTGGAGGGCCTGGCCCTGAGGGTGGTGGAGGGTGACGTGCCGGATCTTTTGCGTGACGTGTGCATCCTCGGTCTGGATATGGGCCTGCTGCAGGCCGGTGCCGGGATGAAGGGCGAGTTTGAAAATCGCCTCAAGTCGGTGATCAATGAAATTAAGGCCTCGGAAAAACCCATCATTGTTTTTATCGATGAAGCCCACACCCTGATCGGCGCCGGAGGAACCGCCGGCGGCAGCGATGCCGCCAATTTGCTGAAACCCGCGCTGGCACGGGGCGAGCTGCGTACCGTAGCTGCAACCACATGGTCGGAGTATAAAAAATACTTTGAAAAGGATGCCGCCCTGGCACGCCGCTTTCAGCTGGTCAAGCTGGATGAACCATCCGAGGAAACCGCCGTGCTGATTTTGCGGGGCCTGAAAAGCAAATATGAAGAGGCCCATCACGTAATCGTCAGAGACGACGCCATCGAAGCGGCTGCGGCCCTGTCCAGCCGTTACATTTCCGGTCGGCAGCTACCGGACAAGGCCGTTGACCTGCTGGACACTGCTGCCGCCCGGGTGAAAGTGCTGCTGAGCGCCAAACCGGATGTGATCGAAGACAAAGAGCGGACCATCCAGGCCTTGGAGCGGGAGAAAAAGGCTCTGGAGCGGGACCGGCTGCACGGCATCGAAATCAATGACGATCGTCGGAATGAGATCGAAACCCGTCTGGCAGATCTTGGTAAAGCGCTTACCGATCTCCAAGAACGCTGGCTGAAAGAGCAGGCGCTGGCCCGTGAAGTTATCGAGCTGCGGCAATCTTTTTACGAGCTGAAAAGCGGAGAAGGGGACAAAAGCCGGGAAAAAGAGCTCAAAAAGCAGATCGACAGAGCGGGCGGCGAACTCAAAGCGCTCCAGGGCGACGCGTCGTTGGTGAAAATCGAGGTCGACCCGGACGTGGTGTCCAAAGTGGTCTCCGACTGGACCGGCATCCCGCTGGGCAACGTCATGCGGGACGAGGCT
>JASFGZ010000524.1:0-3598 GCA_050123495.1 Desulfobacterales bacterium | reverse complement strand
ACAGCTCCGCCCTGTCGATTACATGCGGCGATATGAATTAAATTATTGATATTATTATATATTTATGTGCTATAAATATGATCTTCGGCCACGCCGACGATATGATCCCTAAGAAATGCCTCGAGCTGTTTTTTGTGTATTTCCGCAAGGGATTTAAATTCAACGCCGCAGCGTTTGCGAATGAGGCCCCTGGCCGGCGACCGCGTTTTTCCGGGCGCACCCAGCCGCCGGTTGTAGATAATTTTGCACGGCAACCTGGACAGGTGGAATTCGGCCCCGCGCACAAAGATGTCCACCGGCGAATTCATCAGCCGGGCGTCATCATCGGTCAGGTATTCCAGGGCCAATCCGCCGATGCTGATGTCGATCAGCCGCCCGACATGAGAAAATCCGGCGCCGACCGCAGCGTATGCGGTGTCCTGCGCCTGAAAGCGGGTATACTTGCGCCTTTCCGATCTCATCGTGTCGGTCCTCACCACCGGTTGTTGAGAGGCTCCGGTTCTAGCGGATATATTGCTTGTCTCAGATCTCGCCGCCGGGGCGGCTGATTGACCGCCGCCCAGCGAAAGCAAACAAAGGGTCGTTCAAATACCCAATCCTCCCGATTTCATGATCACTTGTCCCGCCGGGACAAGGCAATCGTGAAAAGCGGCATTTTACAGACGGCGAATTGCTGAAATCGTGCCCTGGAAGGCGATAGGCGCTGAAAGGTTGACACGAGGCAGGAACTATGATCTAATGAGGTTTCCTAACCGATGATCGTTAGATCATTGGTCCCTGCCCCTGGGCAGTGCGCTAAGCGCGCTTCCAGGGGCTTTTTTATTTTTTGAGTCGCTGTTTTTAAGGGGCGTTTCACATGTCTGACTGAGGCACATATTTTATGCAAAACACGCCCTGTCAAACACCCAACACGCAAAGAATTTGTTTGGTTACGAATGCATCTCTGGATGCGGCCTCTATTAAAAAGTCCTCCGATTGTGCCTATAGTAGACCCTTAGTCAACCGTCAACTAGGATTTTAATAGGGATAGAATAGGTATAAATAGGTACTGATCATTTATAAAAGTATTTGATAATAGCTCAAATAATACGGATGTGCGCTGAGTAGACGCGCTGTTGGGCGACGCTATTTTTTTTGGATAACCCGGAAAAAACAGGGCGGAAAGCGGAAAATCAGAATGCAGGTTGCGGAGTCATTTGGGAAGAATTTACCAGAATACGGTATCGTTAATCGGCGTGACTACATAATGGATCTCAGATAAGAAACCAAATTGACAGCAGAGTTTCGAACATTCAATTTTTTGCGGATATTTCGGCGGTGGGTGTTGACGGTGTGCAATGATACATGTAACTTTTTGGCGATGGCCTCGCTTGCCAGGCTATTTTTTATCAGTGTGGCCACACGAACCTCGGTCGGCGTTAGAGAATCCATCGCGTTTTGACCGCCCGATAATCCATCGGACAATGAGCGCATTTGTGTGCCCAGAATATCCAGATGAGCCCGGATATTGTCCGGCCTTTTGGATCTTCGCAGATCTTCGATGATTGGCATGATGTTGGAATTGATCGTTCTGGCGATGCTGTTTTCCATATTTTGCCGGTTTTTGTCTATATTTTTCGCCAGCACGCTGATGGCCTTGTTGGTTTCCAGCAGCTCCTTGTTTACCTGTTCCAGCTCAGATTTATGTTTCATTAATTCCATCTGTTTGGATGTCAATTCTTCAGCAATGGCCTCCAGCTTCAAGGTGCGCTCTTGCACGCGTTGCTCCAATTGTTCATGCGCTTCGGTCAGCTCTGCCTCTATTTCTTTACGTTCTTCGATCTCTTGCTTTAATTGTTGGTTAACCCCAGCCAGCTCGGCAGTGCGCTGCTCAACCTGCGCTTTTACACCTTCGTGGGCCCGTCGCAAAGCCTCCTCTGCCTGCTTACGATCGGAAATATCTACCAGAACGGATCGGCTTCTGATGACCTTGCCATTCTTGTCCTGCACCGGTAGGACCCAAAGACTCACCCATATGGATTTTCCGGCGCTGTTTTTGATCTGCAACTCCACATCCGCTATGGCCTCGCCGGCTTTGAATCTTTTGAAAATTTTCTTCGCCTTGGGCAGCCCGTGTTTTGTATCCGCATAGAGGTCGAAAACTTTCATGCCGATAAGCTTTTTTTTGGAATGGCCTGTCAGCCGCTCAGCTGCCCGGTTGCAGTTTATGATGGTTCTATCGGCAGCGCTGACAGAAAAATAGGCAACGGGGCAATTATCATACAGATCAAAAAGCTGCTTTTCTTTTTCCCGTAAAAACAAATGGATACGCCCGCTGTCGGCAGTTTCGATTTCCTGGATGGAAAGAAAATCGGCTTCTTTTATCATTCGTATTTCCTCGTTGCTTTATTTCTGACCGCCCCTCCCGGTAACATGGGTCGGGACCGCTTAACCGGTATCAAGAATTGAACAGGTGATTTTCAAATTTACTCGCAACAAAAAGCAAATGGGATTGAGGTTGGTGCCTCCTGTAAGGTTGTTTGTATGTTGTCCTCTCATCTTCTCTGTTGCTTCGTACCCCCCTGCACAAGCAACCGCCGGCCTATTTAAAAAATGTCAGAGGCCAATCATATTTAACAATTCTAATCATTCCTACAGGAGACAAACCCAACCATAAAAATAAAGGTTGGACATTCAAACAAAACTACCTACTATTATCATATAAAGCCTACCAGTCAATCCCATATTAGTACGTATAAAACCATTAGAAAAACTAGGTATTATTTTTGAAAATTTTCAGCATGCCGCCGTTATTGTGAAAGTTGAAGTATTTTATCTTCTTAAGAAAATTAATAAAACCGGCCGCGTGGCCCAAATTAGCTGTAAAGAATTGACAAAACCGGTTATTTTTATGTAGTTTCAAATAGAATCGATTAACAACCTTTGAAATAACCCTATTCGTTATAAGAGGGGCTTATGAAAAAAGGGCTCATACATCGCTTAGCGTATCTGCGTGTATGGGCCGTTTTTGTTTCGGGATGGAGGCGACATTATGGCGATAAAAAAACAAGCCTATGCCAAATCACGGTTTGAAAGGCTGAAGCCGGCTGAAACTTTATTTAAGTCTTTTGAATTTGACACAGGCAAAGAAGGAGATTTTTTTCGTTCCATCATTGATAAAGCATTTGAAGGCGTTGCGGTAGTCCAGGGCGATAAGATCTGTTTTTGCAATGACCGCCTGGCTGAACTGACCGGCCGCACACGTGAAGAGTTACAGACCACAAGCTTTATCGAGAATATCCATCCCGATGATCGGGCCATGGTTTTCGAAATATACGCCAAAAGATTAACAGGCAAAGATGTTCCCAGCACCTATACATTCAGAATTAAGACCAAAGACGGGGAGGTCAAATGGATTCAGGCAACTGCCGCTCTGATAAAATGGGAAGGACAACCGGCCTCTTTAGCGTTTTTGATCGACGTTAGCTTGCAGAAAAAGTTTGAAGAAAACCTGCGAGAATCGGAGAGGAAATACAGAAACATTGTCGGCAATTCCATCCTTGGTATTTATGAGACCAATTTGGATGGCGAAATCCTATATCTGAATGATGCCATGCTA
>JASFGZ010000523.1:0-3600 GCA_050123495.1 Desulfobacterales bacterium | reverse complement strand
CACGGGCCGGGTCTTGGCCGCTTAGCCTAAATTTGGAGTTCTATATAATTTAAAACCAGAAAAATCCGAAATACGAAGTACGAAACAAATACAAATGACAAAAATTCAAAATTTGAAACTTGACAGTTCGATAGAATGAGACCAGGAAGCTAAAAATTTTTCTTGGTGTGCTGATTGCCGAATATGAGATTTGTTTTGAACATTTAATATTCGAATTTCGAATTTGTTTCGATTTTCGATATTCGGATTTCGAATTTACAACGAACAATGATACCATTAACCGTCCGATCAAACTACTCGCTCATGTGGGGCACGGCACCGGTCAAACAGCTCTGCCGGGCCGCCCGGCGCCTGGGCTACACCCATCTGGCGCTGACCGACACCGATAATCTGTGCGGTCTGTGGCCTTTTTTAACCAGCTGTCGGCGCGAAGGACTGACGCCCATCGTCGGGGCTGAGGTCAGCGACCCGCAGTACAAACAGCGTGCCGTCTGCCTGGTGGCAACCGATAGCGGCTACCGCAACCTCTGTCGTCTGCTCACCCGCCGCCACATGGAAAAAGATTTCAACCTGGAAACCGCCGTAAGCGCGCATGCAAATGGATTGGTGGTCCTCACCCAGAGCGCCGACCTGCTGGGCGCCTGGCATGCGGCCGGTGTCTCGGTTGCCGCAGCCATGCCGCGCCGCCCCTTTCCCGCCACCCACCGGCTGCGTCACACGGCCGACCGCCTGGGACTGCCGCTGGTAGCCACGCCGGGCAGTTTCTTTTTGCGCCCGGATGATATAGCGATCCACCGTATGCTGCGGGCTATCGAGCGCAACACCTCTCTGTCACGCCTGGCAGCTGATCAAGTTGCTCCGGCAGATGCCTGGCTCGCGGGTCCTGAAGAATATGAGCGCCGTTTTACCTTCTGCCCGCAGGCGGTCAGCGCCACTTACGAAATCCTCGATCGTTTAACGTTCACCGGACCGCAGTTTGGCATTGTCATGCCGCCGCTGCTGGGCCAAAACGGCAGCAATCCGGCTCAACGCCTGCGGCAGCAAGCCTATGAAGGTGCACGGCGCCGTTACGGCGCTGAACTTTCCGAAGCCGTGGTGGAACGCCTGGAACACGAGTTGCGCAGCATCACGGCCATGGGGTTTGCCGCCTATTTTTTAATCGTGCGCGATATTGTCCAGCGCAGTCCGCGCACCTGCGGCCGCGGCTCGGGAGCCGCTTCGCTGGTGGCTTACTGCCTGAGCATTACCAATGTCTGCCCGCTGAAACACAATCTGTACTTCGAACGGTTTTTAAACCCGGGCCGCAAAGATCCGCCGGATATCGATGTGGATTTTGCCTGGGACGAGCGCGATGACGTGCTGGATTCGGTCCTGACTCTGTATCCGGGCCATGCCGCCATGGTGTCCAGCCACGTGCTGTTTCAGCCCCGCATGGCGGTGCGGGAGGTCGCCAAGGTCTTCGGACTGACCGATGCCGAGATCGGACAGGTGTCCAAACGGCTGCCGCATTTCTGGCGCGTGAAAGAATCCGACCCCGAATTTTTAAGCGAACTGAAACGAAGGCCCGAATCCAGAGCTCTGGAGTTCCCTCCGCCCTGGCCCGACATCTTGCAGTTTGCCCAGCGCATCATCGGCACCCCGCGTTACATGTCCGTGCATCCCGGCGGCGTGGTCATCACGCCGCGGCCCATTGAAGAATACGTGCCCGTTGAACGGGCCCCCAAGGGCGTGCCGATTATCCAGTGGGAGAAGGATGCCGCCGAAGATGCCGGGCTGGTCAAAATCGATTTACTGGGCAACCGCAGCCTGGGGGTGATCCGCGATGCCTTGGCCAACCTGCACGACAACGGCATCACCTTTGACGAGCTGCGCTGGGAGCCCGAAGACGATTTTGCCACCCAGGAGGCCCTGGCCCAGGGCCGCACCATGGGCTGCTTCTACATCGAAAGCCCGGCCATGCGGCTGCTGCAGCAAAAGTCCAAGGTGGGCGATTTTGAGCATCTGGTCATCCACAGCAGCATCATCCGCCCGGCCGCCAATGAATTTATCCAGGAATACATCCGCCGCCTGCACGGCGGCCCCTGGGATCCGATTCATCCCTTTTTGGCCGAAGTGCTCGCTGAAACCTTCGGCATCATGGTCTATCAGGAAGACGTCTCCCGGGCTGCCGTGGTCATCGCCGGTTTTTCCCATGCCGAAGCCGATACCCTGCGTAAAGTTCTGACCAAAAAAGACCGCGAATACCAGCTGCGGGACTTTCAGCAGCGGTTTCGCGCCGGCGCCCGGCAGCGCGGTGTACCGGACGGCAAGGTTGCCGAAATCTGGGATATGATGATGAGCTTTAACGGCTATTCTTTCTGCAAGCCCCACAGCGCCTCCTATGCCCGGGTATCCTTTCAGGCCGCCTATCTCAAGGTCCATTACCCGGCCGAATTTATCGCTGCGGTGATCAGCAACCAGGGTGGCTTTTACGGCACCTTTGCCTATGTCTCCGAAGCCCGGCGCATGGATCTATCGGTTTTACCGCCCGATATCAATTTAAGTGCCGTTCGCTGGACCGGCCAGGGCAGCACCGTCCGGGTGGGACTGCTGTCCCTTAAAGGGCTGGGAGCCGACACCCGGCAGCGCATCGTTGCCGAACGTCGGCAGAAACCCTACAGCAGTTTGCGAGATTTTCTGGAACGTGTGCGTCCTGATGAAGACGAGGCTCGGGCATTGATAAACTGCGGCGCGTTGGACGCACTTAACCCCGGCGGCAACCGCGCATCCCTGCTGTGGGAACTGGCCTGCTGGTTGAAATCAAAACGGCCGAAGGCAGCCATGCAATCCCTCTTTACCCGTGCCGACACGGCCGGCAGTTGCCAACCGCCGCTGCTGCCCGCCGAAGACGAGCACGAGCGGTTGCGGCGCGAATTTTCCGTGCTGGGTTTTCTGTGCGACCGCCACCCCATGGAGGTGTTTGCCGATAAGCTGCAAAAGCACCGCACCATCAAAGCTGTCGATCTGCCGCGCTTTATCGGCCGGAAAGTGCGCCTGGCCGGCTGGCTGATCACCGGCAAAGTGGTTTCCACCAAAACAGGCGATCCCATGGAGTTTTTAACTTTCGAAGATGAAACCGGCATTGTGGAAACCACCTTTTTCCCGCAAGCCTACCGCCGATTTTGCCACATCATCGACCGCCAGCGGCCGTATCTTTTAACCGGGAAGGTGGAAGAAGACTGGGGGGCGCTGACCCTTACTGTCGAAAAGGCCGAACGTATTATGGCCGGCTAAATTTTATCCGCACTGTCGCACCTATCTAATAAAACAGAGAGGGGTCAAAGCTTGAATTGTGAATTAAGCTTTTAAATCTGGTTTGCATCTGATGATTTTTATGAATTCTGGTTTTAACGACAGCAGAGAAAATGCTGGGGTCAAGACGCTTTCAATTCAACCGGCTCTGTTCACGGTCTTAAAGCATTCAAGGAAAGACTGGCGATTATTATTCACAATTCAAGCTTTGACCCCTCTAATTAACAAAGGCTTTTTTATGGCTTCGATTTCCTTTTAGGGCTCGGTTGCGCCCTTAGATGCAGTCGTCTCAAGGGGTACTTCATGAGG
>JASFGZ010000522.1:0-3628 GCA_050123495.1 Desulfobacterales bacterium | reverse complement strand
AGGAATTCAGGGGCCTGCCACTGATTCAAGTTTTCATAATCCGGATGAAGCCGGAATTTACTTTTCAGCAGCGCCTTCGATACCAGAATATTGATCCAAATAACCAGCAACGTCGATGCAATTGTCAACGCCGGAATAATTCTCACCAGAATGTACTGGATTTTGCTCAATGAGCCCTGGATCAGACGTAGATTTTCTTCAGACATCCCTAGGCTTTGATACAGTGCCAGGCTTAGTTCTAAATTATGGGCCACATATTGAGATAAAATGGTGAATAAATTCTTCCCGGATATGCTGCTAAAAATAAACAGGCTAACAATCGCGCTGATTAAAACCACCCCGCAGGTATACAACATGGTTTTATCAATCGTAAAGCGAGATTCCAATAGTTCCCCTAAAATAAAGCCGATCAGCAGTAGCTCCGCGAAGAATACAACATCAATCGCGAAGCTGTTCAGTACGGCAACCATGATAATGAATCCCAGGACCGGGATAAAAACACTGGTTGTCCTGCCAAGCTTGATGCGATAGTAAAGTGTCGGCAAAGGGATAAACAGGCTGCAGAAAAATCCAAATACAGGGATCAAAATGGAAGCAGCAAATATCAGGCTGGTGATCAAGACGCCATTTACAAGATTTATCAGCATTTCCCCAACATATCCCAAGTGGTTGAGGATTATCATTCCCCTGTTGATGATATCAATTTAATTCAACGGATCCTACGTATGGCAGCAAAGCAATCGTGCGCGCGCGCTTGATTGCGTGGGTCAATTCACGCTGATGCTTTGCACAGCTACCCGATATTCGTCTGGGAATAATTTTTCCGCGCTCAGTAAGAAAATATTTTAGTGCTTTTGGATCCTTGTAATTAATTACCATGCTCGTGTCAGCACAAAACCGGCAAACTTTACGCCGATGATAAATCCGTTTTTTTCGTTTTGGTTTTCTGGCTGCGTGATGGGGATTGGTCACCATTTTATTTTGTTTCCTCCTCGGTTTCAGTTGGGTTTGTATCGGCCTCATTTACCTGGGGTTCGGGAGGCTGGGTTTCGGAAAGTTGCGCCTGCTTTTTAGGCGATTCAATTTCAGAGGGTTCCACCTGATCTTCAGGTGTCTCTATTTCAGAGGGTTCCACCCGATCTTCGGGTGTCTCTATTTCAGAGGGTTTCGTCTGTTCTTCGGGTGTCTCTATTTCAGGAGGGGGCGTCTGTTCTTCAGATGTCTTTGTTTCGGCAGGCTCTGACAGGTCTTCGGTCACCGCCGCTTTACTTTCGGCTGCGGCAACTTCTTCCTTGATTTTTTCAATATCCGCTTTTTTATCCAGCAACACCGTCATATATTTTAGAACACGATCATCGATTCGAAAAAACCGCTCGATTTCATCGACCACGGCCCCGGTTGCGCAAAAGTCGAATCGAACGTAATAGCCGCGTTCTTTTTTCTTAATTTCATAGGCGAGTTTTCTGGCGCCCCAGTCATCGATAAACGCCAAATAACCACCCTGCTGTGCAATAACATCTTTAACTCTTTCTAAAACCGGTTCTCTTTTCTCAGTGGATAAATCCGGATCGATAATGACAATTGTTTCGTAACGTCGCATAATTCCTCCTTTTGGCTGATAAAGCCCTGTTTTAATACAGAGCAAGGATATGTGATACCCATAATTGGTTTTCGAACCAAAATCGTTTTACTTATCATTACTAAAAACATGCTGTCAAGATGAAATGCAAACAAATTCGGCTTTTAGAATTAAACCTATTGAAAATTTTATAAATTGGAATTTTTTCCTTGTATTTTTTTTGATTCTGGTATTAGGTGCTTGCTTACGAGCATTTATTTATGGAGGAAGCTGATGCCATGATAGACGCGGCAACCTTGCAGCATTTTGTCTTGGGTATGATGATGGCGCTTTCATATCCAACCTTTCGACGCTTTAAATATCCATACCTGGGACTGATCCTGATACATCCGTTTATTATTGAGGGGGTTCAGTTTTTCATGCCCAATCGAACACCGGATACAGCGGATGCATTTGTGGGTTTGGTGGGCACCCTTTTGGGATTTTGCCTTGTTTAAAAAAAGCGTTCAGGTATGATTGTCTGGAAGTTTTTTTATTTTATTGGGCTGTGAAAGAATCGAACCTGCAACCTGCTGATGAAGAATCAAAATTTTGGAGGATTTGGTAGCGTTACGCCAAGTCCTCTTTTTTATTTAAAGAAATTACGATTAATTTTAGGATTAAACGTAATAAAGGGCGGCCCCTAGTTTAGGACCGCCCTTCAGCAATGGTTTAGTGGGATGATGATTTTTATCTCCCACGGTTAACTAAATTTTATCACATTGAAAAAAAACTGCAATGGAAAAATTATAACCAATTGAAATTATTATTGATAAATTTTTTCAGTTTTTAACTCAAAATGGCCCATTTGATACGTAATAGGCCACGAAGAACATGATGAAAGCCAAAGCTGTGATTACAAATTTAATCATTTTCAATCTTTCAATCTTTAAATTTTGTAGACTTTTCTCGGGCTCATTGGCCTTTGGGCAATTGAATTATTCCTTCCTTTAATTTTTAAACGAGGCAGCACCGAACCCAATACAAAAATTATCCCGAAACCCAATAGACTTATGCCTATAAATGCCAAATCACTCAATGCGGTACCTCATGAGGGTTTATTATTCCGGCGAATAACCTAGAAGTGATTTCAAAACCCCATCTTCCCGCTCAGTGTTGCGGGGGCCCTTGAACCTGATCTGAGGTTTTGAAACCACTTCTAAATAAAATCATAGCATAAAAAATCTAGGAACTAAAGGCCATCGGATTCGCCACCCGATGGGATTTGGAAAGCGTGCTGATGCGGCAGCTGTATTCTGCTGTTCTGGGAGATTTTTAGATAGGTAAATCGCTGTGGTTGCTGGTGGGCCGTGAAGGAATCGAACCTTCAACCTACTGATTAAGAGTCAGGTGCTCTGCCTAGTTGAGCTAACGGCCCGGATCCGTTTTTTTCAATGATCGGAAAAGTTTGGTAACAAGTTTACCGACGGTTGTCAAATTCTTTTTGGATAACGAATAACAAAAGGCCTCGAAGAGATCTTTTATTTTCGCCACGGCGGACGTTCTCGTTTTCGCTTTTGCTTCTTTATCCGCTTTTTGCCATTCTTCCAGTCGATTTGTCTTCTTTGTTGTTTTCGGCCCGACGGCTGGCTGCCAATGGCATCACCCAGATTGACCGCATAACTGCCCGCCATTTTTGGCTGGCTGGCTTTATCAGCGATGTCCGGTTTTTGGGGTTCAGTCTTTTCCTTCGGTAAGGGCGGTCCGGTAAAACAGCCGGCCGGTATCGATTCAGCTAGAAAAAGCGATTCGCCGGTTTGATAAAACCTGACGCCGTTTTCAACCGATTTTCGTACATGTACGCTGAGCATGACCGGATCCTGATCGGCCCGTTTTCCCATCCTTTGGGCTAAGTCGCGGCTGGAAGACAAAACAACCTGATAATACCCTGTGGGGAAAATGCCCTTATCCAAAACAGACCGATACGCCCGTTTTCGGATGCTTGTAAACAATAGCTTGGGAAGCTTTGGAACCGGATCGGGCCGGACTAATTGATCTCGATATTTTGCG
>JASFGZ010000521.1:0-3628 GCA_050123495.1 Desulfobacterales bacterium | reverse complement strand
TCCATTATTATCCTGGTTTAAAACCAGTGTGCTGATAGCCGTGAATCCGGCAACTTTTTCCGGAAGCATTTTGGTGATCCTCCTGACAGGTGCGACTTTTATTCTAATCATGGGGATAGTTACGTATCGCTTGAACATAAAAGAGGTACTCGATGTGGCGGGTAAAATTGTGACGTATTTGAAGCGCCTCATGCCCCATCAATAAGTCATCAAGTCATTCGTACCCTTTTAATTTCAATTAATTATGGAGCGTTGGAGCAATCTCAATTGCGGATTTCAGATTGGGATATCGGATTCGCTGGGTGTTTTAAATCCGCAAACCGCAATCTGCATTCCGAGATCTTAATCGATTACCACCGAATCAGCGCACTTCCCCAGGTCAATCCCCCTCCGAAAACCGGTAAACAAACTAAATCGTTGTCCTTGATACTGCCATCGCGCACGGCTTCATCCAATGAAATCGCACAGGAGGCCGAGGAGATATTGCCGTATTTTTGCAGCGTCAAATAAAAGCGTTCAAAGGGTACCTTTAACGATTTGGCAATGTTTTGAAACATACGGACATTGGCCTGATGGGGAATAAACCAGTTGACGTCCTCAACATTTAAATTGTTGGCTTCGAGGGCTTCCTTGATCGACCCGATAAAATGGCGCACAGCGACGCGAAAACTCATACTCGCTTCAATCATGTTCAAATAGTGCAAACCGCGCTCCACACTTTCATGGGTAATCGGGGTGGTCTTTGAACCGCCGCCGGGTAACAGCAAATCCTGGCCATTGGCGCCATCGGTGTGTAAATGGGTGGAAAGAATCTCGGGGCCTTCATCCCCCAGGGTGAGTAAAGCTGCACCGGAACCGTCCCCCCAGAGAATACAGGTCGACCGATCTTTCCAGTTGAGCGTTCGGGTCATAATTTCTGATGCCACCACCAGAACGCGTTTGAAGGTCTTGTTTTTCAGGTATTGTTCGGCCATATTTAAACCGAAAATAAAGCCGGAACACGCTGCGGTAACATCGAATGTCACCGCATCGGAGGCGTTCAATTTGGCCTGCAACCAGTTCGCAGCGGAAGGGCAACATGTATCCGGTGTAATCGTGGCCATGATAATTAAATCGATGTCTTTAGCAGTCAAGCCTGCCGCGTCCAAAGCTTTTAAGGTGGCTTCATAGCCCAAATCGGATGCTGTAACATCTGGAGCGGCGATTCTTCTTTCTACCACCCCGGTGCGCTTTCTAATCCATTCATCGGACGTGTCCAGCCCCATGTTTTCCAGATCGGTATTTTTCAATCGTTTTGGCGGAACATACGAACCGGTTCCCAGGATTCTTATCGATTGCACTTTTAAGTTCTCCTCAAATATATCGATCAACCATCTCTGTGATCATCTTTTCAACGCCCCGAGGGCCTTCTTTTTGTTCCACCTCTTGGATTAAATTTTTAATTTTTTGATAGGTTACCGGATCGTGTTTTAAATCAGCGGTTGAATGGTAGGCGCCCCCGCGACGGCCGGCTCGATAAATTAGCCTGTCGCTTTCAGAAAGCGCCTGGTAAGCTCGAATTACCTCTATCATTTTTTCTTTATCATCCGGAAACTTGCCGTTCACCTCTTCAAGTAGATTCATGATATGATCGCTGGTTATCGTACTGGTGATTCCCTCAAGGGTTTCGATGAATAGCCTGATTTCTTCGGCGAGCATGTCATCGGTTTGCATGCTGAAACTTCCCTCCTCCAGCTTCTCGTGTAGCGGAACGTGGTCCGGCACCCTGAGGCTGCGCAGCCGGATAAAATGTGGATTAATTTGATTCAACACCTCTGCGGTTTCGACTGCATGCTTCCGCCACATTTCCTGTCCACCCAGTCCGGGCATCACATATTCGGATACTTCCATACCGGCCTTCAATAATTTCTTTCCGGCCTGGATATGCTGTGCGGCGGTTACACCTTTTTTCATGAACTTCAGCAGCGCGTCGTATCCGGTTTCCAGCCCGATGTGAACTCTATCCAGACCGGCTTCGCGAATTTGTTTTAATGCATCGACGGATTTGCGAATAACCGTTCGGGAACGGGAATAGGTGGTTATACGTTTGATGTCCGGAAATTGTTCTTTGAGATACGTTAAGATCTCTACCAGGTCTTTTGTTTTCATGATCAGATTGTCGGCATCCTGCAAAAAGCAGGCGTCGGTTTGATAATACAGCCAGGCGGCAATGCTTTTGTAGTTCGTGTTGGTGCCGGGCTGATTAAAAAGAGTGCTGATCACCGCATCATTGATCGTTCCGCTGTATCCCAGTTTCCAGGAAAGGGCTTTGATGTCGTCGGCAATTTTTTTTGCAGCCTTTATGTCCTGCTTTATTTCATCGACCGTTCGCAGTGAAAACTTGCGGGTTTTGTAGACCGGGCAGAACAGGCATTGGTTCCAGGGGCAATTGCGGGTAAAACGCAACAGAAGGCTGCGGGCTTCATTGGGCGGCCGGATGGGACCCTGTTCAAATCGGCGATGGCTGTTGTGCATGACAATCCTGTGATTATAAGTGAGCTAAAGAGTTTGGCCTCACGCAAAGACGCAAAGTCGCCAAGATTTTTATTATTTAAATTATCATTCTTTGCGGCTTAGCGGCTTTGCGTGAGCAATAATATTAAAATGAATCGATTCCACGTTTCAACTTTAGCGCACTCGCTTTGGGCTTTAGTCACTTCTTTTTATGCGTTATCTACCTATTTTTCAATAATAAAAGGGCGGCATCTAACTACCGCCCTGTTATGTTGATATGATTTAGGCAATGGGTGAAGGTTTACAGAGATGCTCCTGTTCCATTGCAACGCGCCCACAATTGCCGCACACAAACTTCATCGCCGTCAGTTTATCTTTACAGAGGTGCGTATGATCCGTCTCGGTCGCGCCGCAGAAACTGCATTTGGCCCTGTCGCCGCACGGATTGCACAGGTGACCCGGTTCGTTGGCGACCGCTCCGCAGTTTTTACATGTATAAGCCATTTTTAGCCTCCTTTGAGAACCTGTCCAATAAAAAAAAATCAGACAATTTCCCGATTTCAAATGAAGTGTTTTTTCCAGCACCAATATGAGTATTGTTGCTAAAAAAGTCAAGAAAGGCAAAATGGATCCTCGTTCGCTTCGCTCACAATTGGAATGGTGGAAAGATGGAATACTGGAATATTGGGTCCATATTGCAACACATTCAAAAATACCATCATCAATGAGATAAACCCATCATGGATCGAAAGAATATCAACCGAGGTTTTAAAAGCTCACGGTTTGGGAAGATGCCAATTACATGGCATTGATTACCAAAACCTTAATCCAAACACTTGGGCTATGAATTTTTAATCATTATTCCATTATTCCAGCATTCCATTATTCCATGTAGGCGGCATAAAGCCAGTGTCTTAAAAATTATATATTTTCAATGTGTTATAGAAATCCCGAGGCGTTTATCGCACAATCATTTGATCTTTTTTTTCATCTTTTTTTTCTTTTGAGTCGGGAAGCACCGGCTGGATGATGGTAATGGGCAGTTTGAGGGTCCTCTGTAAAATGCCTAACAGGCCCGAACCCACTGCGGTGGGTGAGAGCGGTATGACATCCGGATCTTCTAATTTACCGGTCG
>JASFGZ010000520.1:0-3638 GCA_050123495.1 Desulfobacterales bacterium | reverse complement strand
GCTTTCAACCGTTATGGCCCCGTTATGGGACTTGATAATTCCCTGAACCACGGCTAATCCCAGGCCTGTTCCTTCACCCTTTTCCTTTGTTGTAAAATAAGGATCAAAAATCCGATCTTGAGTTTCGGGATGGATTCCGTCTCCGGTATCGCTGATGCTCAGTTTGAGATATGGCCCCGGTTTGAGTTCCGGATGCCGGGCGGTATCATTTTGATCCAACTCTACGTTACGCAGGCTGATTTTCAGCACGCCGTCTTTTTCATGCATGGCATGCGCTGCATTGGTGCAAAGATTCATCAATACCTGATGGAATTGGGTTGGATCGGCTTTGATAACGCCAGTATTTTTTTCAATTTTCTGTTGAATGTTAATCGTGGCGGGAAGAGAAGCGCGCAACAGCTTTAAGGCTTCTTTTACGATATGACGGACCTGAATGGGCTTGCGCTCATGCTTGTTCTGGCGACTAAAAGCCAGAATTTGCTTAACCATGTCGCGGGCATGTTTGCTGGCGTTAAAAATTTCTTTTAAATTTTGCCGGACCTCTCCATCCACGTTTCCGTTCATCAGTACCAGCTCGGCATAGCCGATAATGACAGAAAGAATATTATTAAAATCATGGGCGATTCCGCCGGCCAGCGTTCCGATGGCTTCCATCTTCTGAGCTTGCTGGAGTTGATCTTCGAGTCTTAATTTTTCTTCTTCGGCTTGTTTGCGATCGGTGATGTCATGGGCCACAATCGTAGCGCCTTTGGGCTTTCCATTCTTATCATATTCATATCGCGCATCTAACAAGATCCAGAACTCATGGCCGTCTTTGGCCTTGGCCCTGTACTCGACGGTCCTTGGAATTTGCCTGCCATCAAAAAGCCGGTCCAATCTATCAAGAAAATGCTTTTGACTCTCTTCGGTCAAAAAATCCAGCGCATTCATATTGAAAAGCTCCTCTTTGGTACAGCCGGTATATTCACACATAACATCATTTACGCTGATTAATTTTCCGGTATTAAAATCCACCCTACAAATGCCGATAGGCGCATGGTTGACCAGTTGTCTGTATTTTTCTTCACTTTCACTTAAGGCCTTTTCAGAAAGCTTGCGCTCGGTAATATCGCGCGCAATACCTCGAAACCCGATGCGATTGCCATCTTCATCTGTAATTAAGGAAACTGAAGCATCTACCTGCCGTCTCGTACCGTCTACTTTGATAATCTCCCAATCAAATCCTTTGGCAGGCTCGCCTGTCTCGTATACGCGGTTAAATGTTTGAAATACCTTTTTCGCATTTTCTTCATCCAAATATTCTCTGTTGTTCATCCCTGTCATCGCAGAAGGAGAATAGCCGATCAATCTGCACATGGAATCGTTAAAGAAAGTGAAATTACCCGCAATATCGACTTCGAAATACCCGTCTTCAATATTCTCCAGAATCGTGCGGTATTTCTCTTCACGCTGCTTTAGCGCCATCTCGGAGGAGTGCAGTTTGATCACAGCATAGGCAAAGATATACCCTAATATGGGTGTAATAATCGCTGGAATTATTAAGCTCATGAGAATGCCTTGCATCCCAACTTCCGCGATAATATATGAACCCGCTGCGTATAAGAAAAACGATGAAAAGATCGCCACCGCTGTAGTTGCCAGGGTGGTTTTTAAAATACCGAACTTTCGCATCCATTTAAGAATCATTTTTTCACTCCGGCTTATGGGACAGGGCTAGTTTTTTATCTCTGTTGAGATCGACATCAACTTCAAATCGATAGTCGAACATTTCCTGAACCACGATAACCATGAGGGCGTTGATCTCACCCTGAAAACGGGTGGCCACCGATGATGATGAATGCGCGGTTTCTTTGGAAGCCAGAGCCCGTCCGCTTTTATCAAAAGCAAAAAGCTGTGCGGATGTACCGCCGCGATAGGTTACGGCGGCCACATCCTTTTCCAGGCGATCCAGCTTCACCCACACCCCGTTGGATTCCCTGACACTGCCGCGTGAATTGCCGGAAACAAATTCCAGTTGTGTCAAACTGGCCGGCAAGGATAATTGAAAGCGAATTTTAGCGGTTCCCAGGGCCTTTGCCGGCGTGCCTTTTTTCACATTTACATCGATATAACCGGGTGAGATGCTCCCCGGGTTGATTGGTTGTTGAAATTGGTCTTTTTCCACACGCAGCACATCGGTACCTTCGGTGGTTACGACTTCCAGCACTTCATAAGTGAGTTGTGCCAGGGATGCATTGGGAACTTTAATCGGGTCAAGATCCAGTGTCATCCTGGGCTGGCCATCGAAACTCGAGTAATTCCCGGGAAACAGGCTTTGTTCAACCGCAGCGGGGATCGTTTCTTTTAGTTGGTCGATATTGACGGCAGTTGAAATGTGCGGTGGCGCCTCGTATCGGGCGGTAATCGGCTCCCTGCTGGGCTTTAATTGCGAGCCCGGGGCAAACAGCTGGCCGAGGGTGGCTTCCGACAGAGAAGCTAAAAATGCTTTGTCATACCGGCCTTCCCAGTTGAGTTCCAGCGTCAGGCGGTTGTTTTTGTGCGCTATCCGGTGCTGATAGCGTGGATCGTTTAACAGCGCGATCAGTTTTAATACCATCCCGCCGACATTGAGATCATTATGGTTTCCCGACCGCAATTGCTGATAGATGCGTTTGCCATCCACCCCTTTTCGAAACTGTTGGGCGTAATGCAGCACCCGACCGTTGCTTTCGTCCAGACGGAATCCGATCACCAGGGATTCGACGCTTTTTAAGGATTCGGATAATTGCGTCAGTACACCGCCGTCTATTGCAGCCACCATGGCGACCTGGGGGTTTTGCTGGAGTGCGGGATTACGCTGAATCTTATTTTGCCAATCCGTGCTGAAGTTTTCAGGAATTTTAACGGACAGCACTGCCAGATCTCGGGGCCGGGCGATTGATGCGATCATTTGCGCCACCCGGGTTTTGAGCACCTTTTTCGGTTCTTTTTTTAACGTGCGGGATACATTCTCCGGTGCCATAACCGCGATATTATCAACAAATTGAATCCGGTAGCGGTCGATCGGAAAATTGTTCCGGCTGTCCTCGGGGATGGCATTTTGATTAATGCGATAGGAACCGTCCGACTCTCGTTTTAAAAACTGGATATACTTATTTTGAGAATTCAAACGCTTTTCCAGGCTTTTTCCATCCGCACCGCTGGCTAAAATCACCGGTAAAACGGTGTGCTCCGGGTCAGGATACAGGTATAATTGAATCTTGCCGAATCCAAAAGATTTGAAAATACTGGCGGTCATCTGATATTTTATGTCCTTTTTCTCCTCCGATAGGTTCTGGTCGATGGCCTCCATCAGGAGGGGGACATTGAGCTTAAGGGCCAAAAAGGGTTCGGTTGCTTCGGTTATCGTTATGGGGGTCCTGCCCGGCTCGGTTTTTTGAATGGTCGGCTTTTTTCCGATGATTTTATTGAGGCCGAAGCGGCTGCCGGTTATTTGAGTGCCGTTGGTTTTCAGCAAATAGCCGGCAAGCAATACAATGATGATTCCGGCGGCGGCTGCCAGCGCCCATGATTTTCGCCACAACGGAGCGACCGGCCGCCCCATATCCGGCACCGTCGGGATATCCGGGGCAAGTTGTTTACCTTTTGATCCTTTGTAT
>JASFGZ010000519.1:0-3642 GCA_050123495.1 Desulfobacterales bacterium | reverse complement strand
CCGCGTGGCACTCTGTCTTGTTAAATAAAATCGACAGGATTCCCAAACTTTAGGTACTCCACGCCCGCCATCGCGAGCCACTCAAGCGAGGCGGGCGGGTTAGGCATTTTAGATCATTTTAGGCAATTCTTTGGGATAGCTTCTAATCTGATATGGGCTTCTGCTCATCCACCGGCACGCGAAAGGTTCCGTTAAGAATTTTTTGCTCAAGGTCCCTTACTTCCTTGATCACATCCGCGGGTAATGTCTTTTCAAATGAATGAAAAGGAGCCAGCCGGGCGCCTCCCTTTGCCATCATGGACCATTCCCCCAGGTCCATGGACACCCAGGCCTTTTTCTTGACCATTTCAATAGCGAATTTGATGGTGGGATACATGTCCCATACCGGTCCGGTTATCACCACGTCCGGGGCCAGTGCATTCTGATCCGACATATTGCCGAAAGCAAGAACCCCCTTTTCTTTAGCGGCCTCAAATACGCCGAAACGTTCGGCAAAGATCAAATCGGCACCGCCCTCAATCTGGGCAATCGCGGCCTCTTTTGCCTTGGGTGGATCAAACCAGCCCCCGATGTAAGCGATCTTGATCTTGACTTTGGAATTGACCTTAAGGGCGCCGGCTTTGAAAGCATTTACCAATCTGTTGACCTCGCCGATGGGGATGGCGGCAACTACTCCCAGGGTATTGGTTTTTGTAAGTCTGCCGGCAATGATCCCGCAGAGATAGGATGGTTCGTGAATCCAGTTATCAAATACCGAAAAATTCGGAGCGACCGGGCCGAACTCTGATCCAAAAGCAAAGGCGATATCCGGATAATCCTTGGCCACCCGTCTTGCAGGCTCTTCGCCTGCCAGGAAGGCATCGCCCACGATCAGATCAAATCCTCTTTCGGCGTACTCCCTTAGAACCTTTTCAAAATCAGCTGCAGCGATTTTTTCCGTGAACTCATATTCGATGTTGCCGATTTCCTTCTTGGCTCTGAGACAGGCCTGATGGATAACGCCATCCCATGGTTCCTCTATCGCTGTTTGAAAAATGGCTGCGATTTTAAAGGGTTTTGCCTGGCTTGCAGTGAAAGCGAATAAAACTGAAAAAACAACAATCATGGTAATCCATAATGCTTTTTTCATGCACGTCCTCCTTTCGTTATTTTTGGTTGGGATGATATGATTGCTTGGGTTTGGATCGCTTTAGATGAGGCAAGATCAAAAATGCGGGTATCAAGAAAACGGTGATAAAGGCTGTGATCAAGAGATACGCTGGCGGGAGATTTGCGCCAATGCTTCCAGCCCTTGCATAAGTGCGATCCATTCATAGCAGCATTGCTCCCAGCAGCGATTGTGGTGAATATTTTTCCTGCGAAATGTATCAACGTACCATAGAGTAGCGTCTCAAGTTTGTCAAGAGAACGTATATTCTATTGATTTTTTTGTATATTTGGATAAGTTGATTCGGCTGAAAGCAATTGGAAATATATGCTTCCGGGACACCTTTCCCTGTATGTATTCAAATTTTAATAGGTTAGGGACAGTTTTTTATCCGAGGCCGAAATGAGATGAATTATGAAATCTTAGGCCGAATCAGATTATAACCGAATAAATTGCTTGATTTTGCTTGAAAAAAAATTTTATAATTTATTTAATCATGAAAGGCCCGACTTGATTGACGGGCCGGTTTCATTCTGAAGGAAAAATCCATTTGTCTGGGTGGCATCCTGAAGTATGGGACTATGGAAATCTTAGTAGAAAGGAGGGTGTCACTGTGGCTAAGGGTGTTGTGAAATGGTTCAATGACCGTAAAGGTTACGGCTTCATTGAGCAAGAAGACGGGCCGGATGTATTTGTTCATCATACCGGAATCAATGCGTCTGGATTCAAGTCCCTGAACGAGGGCGATCAGGTTACGTTTGACATAGAGCAGGGGCCTAAGGGTTCGCATGCAGTAAATGTTACTGTAGTTTAATTTTACGAATTATAAATGAAACGGGGCATCCCTTCAATATCTGAAGGGTTGCCCTTTTTTTGGGGATTTGCTAGGGTTGCGTCTCGCAAGAAATTTACAAACACGGATCGATTTTATCAGTCTTCTTTTTCAAAGATAAAGGTGTCGGCTGTCAGAAAACAGATGACAGAAAACAGTCTGCCCGTTGTCTTCTGTCATCTGTTTTCTGTACTCTGTCCTCTGTATCTTCCTGACACCTGAACACTGACACCTGACACCATAGTCATTACGACTTTTGTAACATTTCTTGGAGACCTGACGCTGGGTGATGCCTGCTGAAAAGCTAGGATATTGCAGGCGTCTCTAAGGTTTCCATTATAAAGAACGCTATAATAAACTTGATTTTTTTAAAAAAATTGTTATCATGGCGGCAATCAATAAAGGCCGGTTTTTAATTGGCGGGCTGGTTTCATTCTAAAGGAAAGATCCATTTATCAAAGTGGCAACCTGAAGTATGAAACTATGAGAACTTTTTTAAAGGAGGGTGTCACGATGGCTAATGGAATTGTAAAATGGTTTAATAGCAGCAAAGGCTATGGCTTCATCGAGCAGGAAGATGGCCCGGATGTATTCGTTCATTTTTCAGGAATCAATGCAGACGGTTTCAAGTCTCTTTATGAGGGCGACCGCGTTACCTTTGATATAGAAGAAGGCCAAAAAGGCCCCGCTGCGGTAAATGTAACTGTGGTTTAATTGCCGTTTCAAAACAAAAATTGGGCATTCTGTCTCAGTCTTAAGAAGAGGGAATGCCCTTCTTATTTCTCCTCCTTTTCAAGCATCTTGCGCATTTCCGAAAACCTGGCTTTTTCTTTTTCTTCAACAGCCGGATATTTTAACTTAAGTTTTTTAAGGCTTTTAACAATGATTTGCGCCACAGTTAGGCGCATAAAGGGCTTGTCATCAGCGGGGATGGCATACCATGGCGCCCACGGGCGTGAGGTGGCATTGACGGCCTCTTCGTAAGCTGTCATATAGTCTTTCCAGAACGTTCGTTCATGCACATCACCCGCGGAGAATTTCCAGTTTTTTCGGGGTTCGTCGATCCGAGCGAGAAAGCGCTGTCGTTGTTCCTCTTTGGAGACATTCAGCCAGAATTTTAATATGACGGATCCGTTGCGCGCTAAATGCTTTTCGTGTTCACGGATCGACTCATAGCGCTGCTGCCAAATACGTTTCAGGTCGACACGGCCGGGGAATTTTTGTCCTTTGAGATATTCAGGGTGAACTTTAACGATGAGCACTTCTTCATAATAACTGCGGTTAAAAATTCCAATACGGCCTCTTTCGGGCAGACATTTTGTGGTGCGCCACAAAAAATCATGGTCCAGTTCCTCAGGTGTCGGCTGTTTGAATGAAAATACCTGACACCCGGCCGGGTTAATTCCGCTCATAACCGCCCGGATGGTGCCGTCTTTTCCGGCAGCGTCCATGGCTTGAAAAATAAGAAGGGTGGCATGCCGATCATGCGCATAAAGGATCCTTTGTAAATCGGAAATCTCATCGATGCGCTTTGCAAGACTTTGCTTGCATTTCTTCTTGCCCGGAGCGCCTTTGGGTGGCGCCGTAACCGCGTCACCGATTCGGAAGCTCCCGTCATAGGCTACCAGATATGGACTTGCAACAGCTTCAAACATGTTTCCCT
>JASFGZ010000518.1:0-3643 GCA_050123495.1 Desulfobacterales bacterium | reverse complement strand
GGCAATTTTAACCAAACCGGAATCATCAATTTCAATGCTGGTATTGGTTTCACTTTGAATACCGCGGATTATTTTTCCTCCGGGGCCGATCACCTCACGGATTTTATCCGGGTTAATCTTGATTGTTCTGATTGTGGGCGCATAGGGCGAGATTTCCTTGCGCGGCTCTTTGATGGTTTCCAACATTTTGTTGAGGATAAAAATCCTTCCCAGGCGGGCCTGTTCCAGAGCCCTTTGCATGATATCTCTGGAAAGTTCATGGATTTTGATGTCCATTTGAAGAGCGGTAATTCCGTCTGCGGTGCCGGTGACCTTGAAATCCATGTCACCGGTATGATCTTCATCACCCAGAATATCTGAAAGAATAACCACCTTGTCCTCTTCTTTTACAAGGCCCATCGCAATACCGGCCACCGGCGCTTTTATGGGTACCCCCCCGTCCATTAAGGCCATACAGCATGCGCATACGGTTCCCATGGATGAAGACCCGTTGGATTCGAGAACCTCGGAAACGAGTCGAATGGTATAATCGAAAGCTTCCTTATCCGGCAAAATTTTTTCAATGGCCCGGGTGGAAAGTCCACCATGTCCGATATCCCGGCGGCTCGGGCCGGAAATTCGTCTGGTTTCCCCCACGGAGTATGGCGGGAAATTATAATGCAGCATAAACGGTCTAAATTCCTCACCGTATAGCGTTTCAACGCGCTGCTCATCCTGTCCGGAGCCAAGGGTCAACACACCGAGCACCTGGGTTTCGCCCCGGGTAAAAAGGGCGCTGCCGTGAGGTCTTGGCAAGAGACCCACCTCACAGGTTATGGGTCGGATTTCATCGAATTTTCGATTATCAATCCGACGGTCTTCTTTCAAAATGAGATCGCGGCTGATTTGTTTCTGAATGTCTTTAAGTATGTCGTAAACTTCGGCCTTGCGGTCGATGTATTCTTCGCCTAAAGCCTCAAATATTTCAGCTTTGAGTTCACGCAGTGCATCCCGGCGGCTGGTTTTCTGGGGGATCAGAATGGCTGCGCGCATGCGCTCGGAAGCCCGCGCATTTAATGCGGTGATCAATTCCGGATCTTTTTCCGGCGGCGTGAATACTCTTTTCGGCACTCCCTTGGATTCTTTTAATTTGAGTTGAAGATCAATAAGCGGCTGCATTTCCCGATGGCCAAAAAATATCGCTTCCAGAATATCCGCTTCACTCACCACATTGCTGCCGCCTTCCACCATCACCACACCGGTTTTGGAACCCGCCACAATGATATTGATATCGCCATTTTCTAATTCCGAAGTTGAGGGATTGATCTTCAACTGGCCGTCAACGCGGCCCACACGCACACAGGCGATCGGTCCGGCAAAGGGTATATCGGATATTTCCAGTGCCGCCGAAGCACCGATCATTGCCAGCGTATCCGGGTCATTTTCCTGGTCCATAGACAGCACGGTTGCAATCACCTGGGTTTCGTAGCGCCATTCTTTGGGAAACAAGGGCCGAATCGGTCGATCGATCAATCGGGCAGTTAAGGTTTCCTTTTCACTGGGTCGGCCGATTTCGCGACGGAAGTAGTTGCCGGGGATCCGGCCGGCAGCATAAATTTTTTCTTGATATTCAACTGTCAGGGGTAAGAAATCCGAGATCCTTACTTCATGGTCCGCAACAGCGGTAACCAGAACAAGCGTATCTCCATATTGAACCAGAACCGATCCCGATGCCTGTTTGGCAGCTTTGTCGGTCTGGATGCTCAGGGTCCGGCCCCCAACTTCTTCTTTTAGTAAAATTTCCATATTTTTCTCCTATATTAAGCGGCGCCAGATGCATTTTGATCGAATGTGAAGAATAATTCCAAAAGCGCCTTTTAAAATCGCAAAACCTTCCATTTCGTTACACGGTCATATCATGCGAAAATAGATCAGATTTGGGAAGGCATTTACTCTATCCATTGTCTATGTGCGCTTAAAGGTCGCTATAGCATTTCGCCGTTGAAACAGTTAATCGTTCAAGCAACACGGGTGAACCCTTTTGGTTGGCTAACGCTTCAAGCCCAGGGTATCGATTATGGCGCGATAGCGATTGACGTCTTTGTGCTTAACATAGTTCAACAGTCTGCGGCGTCGGCCGACAAGCATCAAAAGACCCCTGCGGGAATGATGATCCTTTTTGTGAATCTTTAAATGCTCGGTGAGAGAGGAAATACGATAGGTCAGTAACCCCACTTGAACCTCCGGCGATCCGGTGTCTGTTTCATGCAGTTTAAATTTGTCAATCAGCTTCTTTTTGTCTTCTGTGTCAAAAACCACTTTTCTGGCCTCCTATTAAGGATGATTGTCATTTATGTTGTTTTCGATTTGACTTATTTAATTTGGAAAAACACACGCGTATGAGAATTTGTCTTGGTTTTTTATATGATTTAGTACCGCCAGCAACCGATTACTGGCATTCACGACTTTAATGTTCTCAGCGTGCCTGTTCTTTTTTGCAAATACTGGGTCGAAACTCAAATCCTTTTTTGTTAAAGGTTTGCCGTGTCTGATCATTTCGATCAAATTCTGATCGGCAACATAAGCCGGCATGTCCGGAAGGGCGTCTGCCATGCTGACGATAAAGCTTGAATAGTCGCCTGCTATTGCCAGTTTTTCTAATGCAGGCAGCGAGATGGCCTGCTGAATTTTAAACCCACTGCTCTCAAGTCGTCTCAGCGCGTGGAGGTGGCCACCACAGCCAAGTTGCTTCCCCATGTCGGCACATAACGTGCGAATATATGTGCCTGAGGAGCAACAGACTTTTAAACGGACCAAGGGCATCCTTATTTCAAGAATTTTGATGCTTGAAATATGCACATTTCTGGCCGGCTTTTGAACCGGTGAACCCTTTCGAGCCAGCTTATAAAGCGGCATTCCTTTGTGCTTTAAAGCCGAAAACACAGGCGGCTGTTGTTTGATTCTACCTTCAAATTGCTTGACCACAGACCTTATCATGTTTTCGGAGTAATCAACCCCCCTGCTTTCGGCTGTAACGACCCCGGTCGAATCCTGGGTATCGGTTTCGATTCCCAGCTTTAGGGTAGCCTCGTAGGTTTTGTCGCCAGCCAGCAAGAATCTGGCCAGGCGAGTTGCATCGTTTATGCAGCAGACCAGAACACCCTGAGCGAATGGGTCCAGGGTGCCGGCATGACCCACCTTTCTAGCATTTAGCAGGCGTTTCACATAGGCGACGACCTTTGCCGATGTTATATTTTGAGGTTTATCAACAGCGATTACCCCGGTTATATCCGGCTGATTTATTAATGTCTGCACAATTCAGGTATTAGGCGCTTATTTGTAATTTTTGTGCTTTTCGTGGCAAAACATTTACGCCACCAAGACACCAAGACGCAAAGATGAACAGTCAGCGAAGGTTTCCGTTGTGTCTTGGGGCCTTTGCGGCAATTTGTTCCGACTTGTCCGGGTTAGGGGATGATAATCTCATCCGGGCTACAAATCTTCGGCCAAGGTAATAATTTTTGCTTTCAAGGCGACCAATGTTGACTCAATTTGAAATCCAGCAGCACTGGCATGCCCGCCGCCGCCAAATTTACTCGCGATTTTGGCTACATCCACACTGCTGTCGGATCGTAGGCTGACGTGGTAGCGGTTCATATTGGTG
>JASFGZ010000517.1:0-3649 GCA_050123495.1 Desulfobacterales bacterium | reverse complement strand
AAAATATAAAGAAACACGAGCAACGTCGATTGTGTCGCAACAACTGCACGTTCTTTGGGACTTACAGCCGCCATATCAAAACTCCTCTCCGGTATAACCGCTGCGCTGCAAGTTGATGGTGCGCCAGATGATCGTAATAAAGATGAGGCAGATGATAAATAATACGACGCCCATGGCAGAGCCCAGGGCCCAGGTGCCTGTTGCCCCGAACTGATGCTCGAGAATGTTTCCGTAAAGTGCCCCGTTGACACCACCAAGAAAGCGAGGTGTTACGAAAGCAGCAAATGTTGGAATGAACACCAGCACGATGCCGATGGCGGT
Organism: Desulfobacterales bacterium; assembly: GCA_050123495.1. Taxonomy (GTDB): domain Bacteria; phylum Desulfobacterota; class Desulfobacteria; order Desulfobacterales; family JAHEIW01; genus JAHEIW01. Next base: position 3,328 of record JASFGZ010000517.1, on the reverse strand, counting down.
TCCGATCCAGTTCAAGGGCCAGGTTATTTCCAGAAAAGCCCGCCAGGGTTTGGCACCGTTGACATAAGCGACTTCCAGCAGATCAAAATTGAAATTGAGCAGAGAAAGATAGATGGCCAGCACCATAAACGGAATCCAGAGATATGCCAAACCGATAGCGGATGCGACATTGGAATACATGAGTACCTGGATGGGTTCAAACCCGAACGTTTGAAGCGCCATGTTCAGCAAACCGATGGGGCCCAGGATTTGCTGCATGGCGGTTACCCGTAAAATAATACCGGTAAAAAAGGGGGCAGCAGTTAACAACACCAGAATTAATCGATAGCGCCCGCCACGTTTGGCGACGAAATAGGCGACCGGGTAAGCATAAATAAGGCACACTAAAGAAACGGATACCGCCATGACCAAGGATCGCCATATAAAGGTTAAATAAGTCTTTTGGCCTAAAATGGTTTTATAATTCTCTATGTTCCAATCTGCGATCAGCTCATAGCTTTCGGTTCGCCAGAAACTGAAGACCAGGATAGAAATAAGAGGCAGAATTAAGAAAAAGAATAAAAACAGGGCACCCGGCAAGGTGAGGAATGCAAACCGAAAACCGGGACGCTGCCGGAATTTCCAAAAGGAAGCCATTTTCAATCTTCCTCCGTCAAGAAGGCATCGCCGGCTTCCGGAAGCCAACAGACTTCAACCGGCTGGCGTATTTTTAGTGAAGGAATGTCGGTAGCGGCATTCACCACCAACTCTTCACCGTTTTTTAGCACCACAAAGTAAGCTGAGTGCTGTCCTTTGAATATGATATCCCGAAGTGTCCCCTCATGGCGGTTTTCACCTTCTACGGGTTCGGCCTCCTTGGGAGATTGTATGCGAATTCGTTCATGTTTCAGGAAATAATCAATTTTATCGCCGTTACTGGCGTTGGAAGGCACCGGGACACGCAAATCAAGTCCTTGCCATACCAGGTTGGCGATATGGCCTTTCACATGTTTTAATTCACCTTGGATATGATTCGGCGACCCCAAAAAAGATGCGACAAACCGAGTTTTGGGGTTGTTGTACAGGTCAAGTTTGGCGCCGACTTGTTCAAATTTCCCGTTATTCATGACGGCCATGCGGGAACTCAGCGTCAATGCTTCCTCCTGATTGTGAGTTACATAGATGAAAGGAATCTCCAGCTCTGCCTGAAAGCGCCGCATCTCCACTTCCATTTCTTTGCGCAACTCAAGGTCCAGGTTGGCAAGGGGTTCATCCAGAAGCAGGATGTCAGGTCTTGAGACCAATCCCCGGGCTAGGGCCACCCGCTGTTTCTGGCCACCGGAAAGCTGATGGGGATATCGTTCCTCATAACCTTGCATACGAACCAACGCAAGAACCCAATCGAGCTGTTCTTTCTTTTTGCTTTCCGGCAATCCCTGCATCTTTAATGGAAAGGTGATATTTTCGGTGACAATTTTATGGGGGAAAAGCAAAAAATCCTGAAATACCATTCCGATGCCGCGTGCATAGGGCGGAAGCCGGGTCACATCACGGCCGCCGATGTGAACCGTACCGTTACCCGGTGTCTCCAGACCGGCAATCACTCGCAGCAGCGTGGTTTTCCCGGAACCGCTGGGTCCTAATAGTGAAAAAAATTCACCTTTATCAACTTCAAGGCTCACGTTGTCAACGGCGCGAACTTTATCAAAGGTCTTTTCAACTTGCTCCAGTTTTAGGGCAGGCTCTATCATTGAACACTTCCGATGTTTTAAGAATGAACAGTGGTGTGGAAGTGCAGCCCACATGACAGCACTTCCACCTTTGGTTATCGTGATAATAAGTTAGGCAGCCTCGACGTCGGACCAGATACGCTCCCATTTTTCTGGAGACGAAGGCGCGTCAAATTGATACAAGCCTTTGATGGCATCTGTGTTATTCAAAAAGAGGGTGTCGACGTAACGTTTGGGGATCATTTTGCGCACGTCTACAGTTGGCGCCCAGCCGATCTCTTCGGCCACAACGATCATGTTTTCGGGCTTGAGGCGGAAGTTGATCCATTTGTGGGCCAACTCGCGTTTCTCGCTGTCTTTGACACCCGAAGTCATGCACCAGGTATCCACCCATCCCAGGCCGCCTTCTTTGGGATGGAGCAAATGTTTCATGCGAAGTTTGGATTTGCCGTCGAGGTAGTCAAAATGAATCAGGCGATAAACACCAGACCATTCAGGAGCAGCCCATACCGCCTGGGCGCGAAGCAGTCTTTCCAGCGTAGCTTCGTCGTTCCAACGGGTGAGCAGATACTTTTTCTGCTCGATAAGAAGCTTTTTGCATTCCGCAAGTTCGTTGTCATACAGCACGTAGGGGTTAAAGGGCTTACCGTCCGGACGCGGCTTATCCTTTGTTCCCATACGGTGGCAAACCAGGATACCGGTTAAGGCGATATTTTCCTCGAAACGAGCGCTTACACAAAGATGCCCTTTATATTTCGGATTGTATAGGAGATAAATGGAATCGGAGTCTTCTTCGGCAACCTTGTCCATATTGATGGTAATGCCGTATCCGCCCCAGCAATTGGGCGCTGCGATCATATTAGCACCTTCTTCCTCTTTGAGTAGCATGTAATTGGGCGGCATGAAGACCGGAAATACATACTGCATGTTGGAAATCTTACCGTAATCAACTGGTTGCGTAAGCCCCTGTTTGGCATACAGCCGCGGCCAGAATCCATCTGCCATAACCAAGTCAAAATCTTTCACCCCTCCTCCACGCAGCTTGTTGTATGCTTCTGAGTTCCCGTCGAAGAAACCCGCGCTGACCTTGCAATTATATTGTTTTTCGAATTTGGCGGTAAGTTTCTTTACATTATAGTGTTCCCATCCCAACCAGCGTAACTCCAACTTGGCCGCTTTCGAGGTTCGAACGAAGGGTCCCATACTGGCTGCGGTAAATACAGCCGCAGCGCCTGTGGCGCTCTTTTTGAGAAACGAACGCCTTGTTAAGGGTTTTTGAAGTGCATTTTTCGATTTTTTTTTCATTCTCCACCTCCTTTATTAAGGGGTTAATGTTTGCCGACGTATTAATTTGGCCAATCATGTCCGCCATGTTGTCGATATCGAAATAACTATTAGCGCCTAATTGAGCTTTTTTCTATCGATTTATATTTTATTCTTACGAGATTTCAACATATTATTTCAAAAAAGGGCGATTGACATTTTACGAAAGCAGCTGATCAACCATCTCCGCAAATCCATATCCACCCTCTTGCCGTGTAATCCAAGTCGGATAATGGTCTATTTTGCCGTTAAAATGTAAAACGTTGGCCACACCGACTGAGTGCGGAAAATAAGAA
>JASFGZ010000516.1:0-3653 GCA_050123495.1 Desulfobacterales bacterium | reverse complement strand
GGCGATATGGCAACATTTGACGCTTTGGCGCGACTTAATCTCAAACGTTTCGAAGCCACCAAGGCCAAGCAGATTATCACCACCTGTCCCGAATGTGCCCGTACCCTCGGAATGGATTACCCGAAATGGGTTGGAGCGCATGGAATGGAGGTGTTGCACCTCACTCAATTTATCAGCCGGCAGCTGGCGGCTTCCAAGACCGAATGGCGTTCGGAGATAAAGAATGGCTCGGCAACTTATCAGGATGCCTGCCGGCTGGGCCGACACCTGGGCGTTTACGAGGAACCCCGCGCCTTGTTGCGGGCTTCCGGGTTGGATCTGGTTGAAATGGAACGAACCCACCGCAACAGTCTTTGTTGCGGCACCAGCTGCTGGACAGCATGCGGACAAGTCAGTAAAAATATCCAGGTTGAGCGCTTAAAAGAAGCCAAAGCCACCGGTGCTGAAATGCTAATTACAAGCTGTATTAAATGTCAGATCCATTTCAAATGTGCCCAGCAGGATCCGACTCTGGAAAATGATATCGCGATTCCGGTTCGTGATCTGGCGACTGTGCTGGCCGATCGATTGTGACGCTTAATAAGGAACTCTGTTTACCGGCAATCGTGGATGGCAACAAAATCTTACGGCAAAGGGACGCGTATTGTGGCTAAAAAATTGACACCGGCCGGAACTCTGGATCCGGACTTTCTTCAAGGTGTTGTCCGTCAGGCAAGCTACCAATGCCGTGCCGACGGCAGTGGCTTTTACCTGTGGGATTCCGAACAGGAGTGCATATTACTGGTGGCCACACACAACCTGCCGCAAGTGCCCTGGGATGACACGCTGCCGGAACGTGTGATTGCCTCCGGCGAAACCATGATTGAAACCTGTTCCGATCAGGCCGTATCTTTGGCGGCCCCCCTGATATGGCAAGACGCCGTTCGGGGAGTGCTGATTGTGTTTGATAGAAATATAAGGCGGACCTTTCGGGAACGGGATACCGCACTGCTACAGTCCTTGGCGGACATGACTGCAGCCGTGGCTCAGCAAAACGAACGGCTGGCTCGCATGACGACCCAGTTTCGGACATTACATACAATCGATGTTGTGCTGACGTCCAGCCTGGAACTGGAGCGCGTATTGAATCTGATACTTGAAAAGGCAGCGGAATTGGTTGACGCCGAGCACGGTTCTTTAAGACAGTTGGATGCCGAGTCCGGAAAACTGGTGCTCAAGGCCCATTATGGAGACGGTTGGACATCCGAAAAACTTGCCTATACCCCCCAGATCGGACAGGGGATCGCCCGGTGGGTGGCGGAAAATCGTCGTCCCTACTTAAGCCCCGATGTTCGTGATGACCCGCTAAACGTCGTCCTTTTTGAAGACATGCGTTCGAGCATATCGGTTCCACTCCAATTTGGTCAAGAGGATCCATCTGAACCGGATTCGCTTTTAGGCGTTTTGCTCTTAGAAAGCTCGCGAGTGGCCGCCTTTGATCAACAGGATGTCGAACTTCTGGAAGCCTTAGCCCAGGAAGCAGTTATTGCGATCCAAAACGCCAGCCAGCATCAAAAACTTCTGGCTGAGCAGGAAAAGCGCCTGGCCGCCGAGAAGTGGGCCATGATGGGCCAGGCCGCTACTGCTTTGGCGCATCGGATTAATAACCTGATGGGAATTGTGCCGGTCAGTGCTAAAGAAACTTTACGATCTTTGCGCCAATTAGAGACAACGGACTCAGAGCGACTCTGGATTGAAGGCAATTTAGCGCGCATCGAGCGCAACGCCCGGTTTGTTCTCAAACTCAGCGATGCCTTGTTTCGCCCCTTTAAGGACTCCGGCCCCACCGCGCGGCTGGATGTCAACCACCTGCTGAATGAAGCCCTGGAGGCCGCCGATTTACCGGATAAGATTGAAGTCAGCCGAAACTTTGAAAAGAATTTACCGTTGGTGAGCTGCAGCCTGCTTTTGGTGGATATTTTTCTGGAGTTAATAACCAATGCGCGTAAAGCCATGGAAGATCGGGATCGGCGGCAATTGCAGGTGCATACGCGCTCAGATCAGGATGATGCCGGTCACTGGGTGGTTGTTGAGATCAAAGATAGCGGCCGGGGTATCCCCCCCCGGCAGATGGCCCATTTGTGGAAAATGTTTCAACAAAGTGAAAATGGGCTCGGATTTGGGTTGTGGTGGCTGCGCACGTTTATTGAACGTCAGGGCGGCTCAATTGAATGTCACAGCAAGCCTGATGACGGCGCTAGGTTTATTGTCAGGCTACCGGCTTCTGTCGGCAGGCATCAGAAGACCGAAGACAGCAGCCAGAAGCCAGATGGCAGAGGGTATCGTTAAATAGTTGATTAGTTGAATAGTCAATTCGTCAGAGGATTCAAGATTTAGTTAAATGGTCAAGTAGTTGAGTAGTCAAATTGTCAAATGGTTTAAATCCTATAACCAATTAACCATTTAACTATTTAACGAATTAACGAAAAATAAACTATTTGACCATTCAACCCATTAACGAATCAACGTGTCGTCCAGAGCTTTTTAACACTTAAGGGAGAAAAAGATGCGAGGCAAAGTTCTGATTGTAGATGACTATTCCGATTGGCGCGATATGCTAAGCGGTCTGATCGAGCGGGAGGGACATCTGGTCGAAGCGGTCGGCACCCGGGAGGCTGCTTTGACCTATATTGATGAAAACAGAGACCTGGATCTGGTGATTTTGGATATCCGCTTGGTGGAGACCGAAGAAAACAATGAAGACGGCATGCGTTTGTTGGCTGAAATCCGTAAACGACTTTCTTTTACAAGGGTTATCATGGTCACAGGATACGGAACCATGGAGACTCAGCGCAAGGCTTTTAAAGACTTTCAGGCCTTTGATTTTTTCCGTAAAGCCCAATTTGATTCGGATGAGTTCAGGCGGGCATTTCAAGACGCCATCGAACAAACCGTCCGCGACCGCAAGAACTGGAAAGATAGAGAATTAATTCACGATCAAAATTATGAAATGTGGCAGCGTGACAAACCCGATCCTGGCAGATAAGCCCGCACAGTTCGCGGATTGCTGAAGTCTGTTAAGATAATCTTTATTCCGGCTTGTGTGTTTTAGTCATAAGACAGGCGCTGCCTGATTTTAGACAAGGAGGAAACCGTTGGCAAAAGAAGATTTGCGTATCGGAGTTTTTGTGTGCGATTGTGGTTCAAATATCGCCGGGTTTTTAGATACCGAGGAAGTGCGCCAGTTCGCTGAAAGCCTGCCGGATGTTGTTGTGTCGGTTCGCAATAAATATACCTGCTCGGATCCGGGACAGCAGGAAATTCAGCGGGCGATTTTTGAAAATCGGCTTAACCGGATTGTGGTCGCATCCTGTTCACCATCATCGTATGAGTCGATCTTCCGGCAATGCATTCAGGGGGCGGGACTCAACGCGTACCTGCTGGAAATGGCCAATATTCGCGAACACTGCTCCTGGGTTACCCCGGACGCCGGGGCAGCGACCGCAAAGGCCAAAGACATTGTTAAAGTGGCGGTTTCGCGAGCCAGGTGGCTTTACCCGCAGGATGAAGAGCAAATCCCGGTCACCGATGCGGCCCTGGTTATCGGCGGTGGCGTGGCCGGTATGCAGGCAGCGCTGGATTTGGCCGATGCGGGACATCCGGTATATCTGGTT
>JASFGZ010000515.1:0-3677 GCA_050123495.1 Desulfobacterales bacterium | reverse complement strand
CAATACCCTCAGAATGTTCACGTATAAATAGCATCTCCCTGAACCATCTGAGATTCCTGCCTATATTTATAAATGACTTCTTTAATGAAATCAGGTGGCCGAACAACTTTCCCTTCGCCGTTTAGGCATGCGTGCTTTGTGTAACCCTTGGCGACCAGCGTGTTGCCGTTTTTATTTAATATTGTGTAATCGAACTTGATCGCGCCTTTGATCCGGGTATCCAATTTTGTCTCAATGACGAGAACATCATCGTATTGCGCTGCAGCGGCATATTTGCAATGGGCTTCGGCTACCGGAAGATAGATGCCCTTTTGCTCTACCGACTTGTAGGTCAGCCCCAGGGATCTGAACATCTCGTTGCGTCCAATCTCAAACCACCGGAAGTAATTGCCATAATAAGCCTGTCCCATATTGTCCGTGTCGCCGTAAATTACGCGGATGGTTGTTTTATGACCTGGCATGCACTGCCTCTTTAGTTGATGTCTGTCATTGTGATTGCAAAGACGATTCCGGCTGGGCATCAATGATTTCTTTAATGGTTTGTTTTAATTCATCGTAGGTGCGGGTGACCGGAAATTCGGTGTATTCTTCTTTGACATTATCGGGTGGGCCATACAGGATGGCGATTTCAGCCGCCTTTAGCATGGTGATGTCGTTATAAGAATCGCCAATTGCAATGACTTTATAATTAAGATTGGCTAAAGCAATTGCCACCTTTTGTTTGCCGTCTTTCTGGCGCAGGTTATATCCGGAAATCGATCCATCGGCATCGAGCGATAAGGTGTTGCAAAAAAGCGTCGGCTGGCCGAGCTTTTCAAGCAACGGCCCGGCAAACTCTACGTAAGTGTCCGATACGATAATGACTTGAAGCCGGGACCGAAGCCAATCAAGGAAATCCTTGGCGCCATCAAGTGGTTTCATTTTGGCGATGACGGCCTGGATATCGCGAAGCTTCAGTCCGTGTTGTTTTAAAATAGCCAGTCGTCTCTTCATCAAAACATCATAATCGTTAATATCCCGGGTTGTCAGCCTAAGTTCTTTTATGCCTGTAATCTCAGCTACACTAATCCATATTTCAGGTGTAAAAATACCTTCCAGGTCTGCGCAAACGATATACATGATTTTTATCCGCCTAATCGAGTTGTTCGTCTTCAATCCGAATCAGGACTGGTTTGTCGCTTACGACATCCAGATCGTTGATTTCCGCTAATGCTTTTTGAACATCCACTTCTTTTGCCAGGTGACTCACCATAACGACCGGTACCGACCCATCGGTTTTTCTACCTTTCTGCTGAACAGACTGAATGCTGATATCATGATTGCCTAAAACCCCTGATATTTTCGAGAGAACGCCGGGACGGTCGAGAGCGGCAAATCGAAAATAGTAATGTGTCACAATTTGATCCATCGGCATAATTTTTATGTTTTGAATATGATTCTTTTGAAATGAGAGAGCCGGAATCCTGCGTGTGGTTTCTGCCATTAGATTGCGGGCGATATCTACAACATCACTGATCACTGCACTGGCGGTTGGCATCATCCCGGCCCCCCGACCATACAGCATGATCTCGCCGACTGCGTCACCGGAAACCATGACTGCATTGACCGTGCCGCTGACATTCGAAAGAAGGTTGCCAAAAGGAATCATGGTCGGGTGCACGCGCGCTTCAATTTTGTCGCCATGGTTTTTGCTGATCGCTAACAGCTTGATTCTATAACCGAAATGCTCGGCAAATTCGACATCCAGCGGCGTAATATTGGTGATGCCTTCAATGTACACTTCCGGCAAATTAATCTCCATGCCGTAAGCCAGGGCCGTCAAGATGGCAATCTTGTGGGCCGTATCGATCCCTTGGACATCCAGGGTGGGATCAGCTTCGGCATAACCTCTGGTCTGGGCTTCCGTCAGAGCATCGCCGAATGCGCTTCTTTCTTCGGTAATTTTGGTTAAAATATAATTGCAGGTACCATTCAAAATACCGATCATTGATTGGATACGATTTGCAACCAACGATTCCCGCATGGCTTTGATAATCGGCATGCATCCGCCCACGGCGGCCTCAAAGGCCAGATCGACACCTTTTTCTGAAGCCGCTTTAAACAGTGCGTTTCCCTGACTGGCTAAAAGCGCCTTATTGGCCGTGATGACCTGTTTGCCGTTTTCGATGGCTTTTAAAATAAGGTCTTTGGCAATTCCTTCTCCGCCGATCATTTCGATGATGATATCGATATCCGGATCGTTTACGACCGAGTTAGCATCGGTGGTCAGCACACCTTCATTAAATTGGATGCCCCGGTCTGTTTCGATGTCAATATCGGCAACCCATTTGAGATTCAAGGTCGCCCCGAGACGCGCGTCAATCAAGTGGCGGCTGTCAATGAGCAATTTAGTTACGCCGGTACCCACTGTGCCGCAACCCAGCAGACCGATGTTAATCTGTTTCATAGATACGACTCCTTTATCCGCACCTTGTTTTTTCGGATGTAGCAGTGCTCAAAAATATTGCTGCTGGCTTCTGGATTCTCGCCACTGGCTTTTTTAGACTTGGAGCCGTCTGTCATTAAGCGTTATTTGTTAATTTTGGCGTTGTTTCGATGATTCCATTTTTCAGTAGCCGGTAGCCCGCAACCAGCCGCCAGCGGTCAGAATCAGATAACCGTCCTTATTCCTCTGATGACCTGATTGATCCGCATGGGATTTTCAATCAACTCTGGCACACGTAAACATACGCGCCTCCAAATACGCTTTCTAAATTTCGCCCATGCGACAAAACTCATGAAAAATTGTTTTGACTTTTATGCCGGATCAGATTAATTTTCAAGCGTTTTCGTGAGTGAGTTTTCGATTTATATTCTTAAATCGCCAAAAAATCGACCTATTTAAGCCTTAAAATCTGGAGTTCGATATGAAGGAATCTCTCACATATGCCGATGCCGGCGTTGATATTGACAAGGCCAATAAGCTGGTGGATACCATCGGTGAGATTGCGAAACAAACCTTCCGATCCGGTGTAATCAGCGACATCGGTGGATTTGGCGGCCTTTTTTCGCTCAATCTTGCAAACCTGGATAGACCGGTCTTGGTCAGTTCGACCGATGGGGTTGGAACCAAGCTTAAGATCGCATTTATGCTGGATAAACATGATACGGTCGGCATCGACCTGGTGGCAATGTGCGTCAACGATATCATAGTTCAGGGTGCAAAGCCACTTTTCTTTCTCGACTATCTTTCGATGGGAAAAATCGACAATCAGCGCGTTGCGAATATTATCAAAGGGATTGCCGATGGATGCAAGCAAGCTCAATGCCCGCTGCTAGGTGGCGAAACAGCTGAAATGCCTGGTTTCTACGAGACCAATGAATATGATTTGGCTGGATTTGTTGTCGGAATTGTGGATAACAGCAAAATTGTCGATGGTACCGAAATACGCGTGGGGCACAAGCTCATCGGTATTGCCTCCAGCGGCTTGCACAGCAACGGATATTCGCTGGTTCGTAAAATTTGTTTTGAGGTACTCAAATTAAAAATCGACGAGACCATACCTGAGCTTGGTAAAACGATTGGCGAAGAATTGCTGACGCCAACCCGGATTTATGCAGCAACAATAACCGGTCTTCTAAAAGATTTACCGGTTCATGGTATTGCGCATATCACCGGTGGCGGCATTTCTGATAAT
>JASFGZ010000514.1:0-3696 GCA_050123495.1 Desulfobacterales bacterium | reverse complement strand
GATACGTTGGATGGTAGAAACACGGCCGCTGCGTTGGAAGCCGATCAATCTGAAGACAGTCATAAAATCGCCGATGGGGAGTCAAAGGAAACGGATTCTGATGGCGCTTCAGGCCCGGCTGATGAGAATATAGATGAACCCGCAGATGACAACGCAAGCAAAGATCAGTTTGAACAACAGCCGGGCAATGCCGAAGGGCAAACCGAAGATCCATCCGAATTGGAAGCAGAGGTTAAACCCGGGAAAAAGATACCCCTGGTAAAAGCAGCGGTGACAATCATTATGGTGGTGGCTGTCTTCGCAGGGTTTTTTATATTTGACAATACGTCAAAGACAAATTCGGCCCAAAAGACGACATCAAAAAAAGTTGAACAGGCTGTTGTGTCCAAGGCAAGTTACAAAAAAACCAAACCGGCCATCCAGCCGGATGATCCGAACTATATTTTCAATGCCAAAATCAAAGAAGTCAACACGCTCAGGGAAACATTGCTGCGCAAGAAAGAAGAAATTCGTCAGTTAACAAATTACTACCAGGAAGGTATTGCGGAAATGGAAAAGGAAATTTTCGACGAAATGCGCAGCGCAAAAGTCGACACGTTTTTACAGGCACTCGAGAATAAAGGCATTGAATTCAAGCTTCGGACAATTCAGCGCCGGCATGCCTATATGCGACAGCTTGATCGGCCATCGGAATGGATTTACAGGGCCTGTGAAGAACTGCTGTATCTAAAACGCAGGGCGGCGGTTGACCTTCGAGTGGCTGAAGTTGCCGGTGGCATTGATATGGAAATGCATATGCGCCACATGAATACAGCCATTGAAAAATACCAGCCTACAGCAGACCGGCTCGCTGTTGATATGACAAATGCAGAGCTGGAGCCCCTTGGAAATATATGGAAACAGATTCAAACGCGGAATTTGCAGACCGCAAATCGTCATGCCAGTTCCAAGAACGGGGTCATCTCCGAACAAGTTTGCAGTGGAATCTTTAAGCGCGTGACCGAGCTTTCTGAAATTTCGGTAGAAACAGCAAAATGTATTTCCGAGATGCCGGGTTCCGATCTTTTTCTCAACGAATTAAGTGAAATTTCGCCACGTGCCGCCAAATATCTGTTTCAATGGAAAGGAAGCTGGCTCTGCCTGAACGGCTTTAAAGCCCTCTCTCCGAGAGTGGCGAACTATTTATTTCAGTGGGATGGCGGTTGGATATCTTTAAATGGCCTGACTGAATTTCCTGCTGAAATCGGTCAAATTCTTCTGCACTGGCCGGGCAAACAGCTTGAACTCATGGGTTTGCGTTACCCGCATCATTCATTCGAAAACATCGGGTTCGAATATCTGGTTCAGTGGGAACGCTCCGGTGGAAAATTATTTGTTCCCAAAGAAGTGCGGGAAAAGATCGACGAATTAAAAAGGGATTCAGCCTGAGCTCAGGAAAATAAGGGAACCAAAATGATAAAACGAATATTTGGCAACTGCATTCCAGCATTGCTGATAGTGTCAATTTTAAGCAGTCCGGCTGCCGCAAGCACCCGCAAGACAGCCGCCCTGGAGCAAAAGATAATCGAAATTTCGGCTTTACGGGTAAAGATAATCGACAAAATCGACCAGGGGATCGAGATGCGCACTTTTCTTCAGAATCGATTAAATGAGCTTCGAGATGAAATCAAGATGGAACTGAACCGTACTGGCATTAATGGACATCAAGCCCCACTCGAAAATCTGCGTATCAATTACAACCTCAACTTAATTCAGCATTTACGCGCTTACATCGATCAACTGGATGAACGCATCGCCTATTTTCAAGCCGGCAATGAACGCCTAAAATTTTATCTGCGTCGGATCAAAGATGAGATTGCCATCATAACCACCTTAAAAGACCTGGAAATCGAAAATTTAATCGGCCGTATTGATACCGTTCTGGACGAATTTATTCCCGAGACCAAAAAGCAAATATTCAATGCGCTAGATATAGGCTTAATGCCGACCGATCAGATCTGGAACGAAATAATTCCAAAACCCGTTGAAACTACTATCTTTTCAGGCTCTTAGCTTGTTAAATTTCACAAATTAGGCTATGATATATATATTGTGTTCGGATCTCAAAGCAGTATTAAACGATGAAATCACGGTGTGACAAGGCAGCCTTTATGAAGGGATTTAAACTCAGCAGTGTTGTATTAATAGCCGTCGTTATTCTGGGGTCATGTTCACCAAAAAAATCCGTAGAAGAAGAAAATGTATTAGCCTCGCTTTCCAATATTCAACAAAGCCTTGAAAACGATATAAGCTATGAACGATTTATCGAGTTGTTAGCTCAGACCAAAATCGAAATTGATCGATTAAGAATCAACAGCAAAAATAACCAGTGTTTTATAGGTGCTGTCGATAAATGCTATGCGTATTACGCCACCGGCGGAAGGGCATGGAAACAGAAATTGACGACAACCAATGAGAACAGAAAACAGGATATGGATTTAACCCTATCGGTTTTACAGTCCCGTGCAGCACTGAGCATTCAGATGGCGGATAAATGCTATAAAAATTAAGATTGTATTAAATCCCTATTTTCCTTTCCGAATTCAACCTTTCAAAATATTCAGTCATCGCCTCATCTTTATCTAAAAGTGCCGAATATGAATAAAGTGAGCCAGAGCGTTTGGCCGCTTGCAAAGACGCAAAGGCGCCAGGGTCTTTTTTACTATTTAGATTATCATTCTCATAGAGCGGTATGGTCATTTGTTTGGGTCGGCCCGGTTGGTTTGTTGCAGGAATTCTCTGAACCAGGGTGGATTTACCAGAATAATATAGATCAGAAAAAAAGCCGTCAGGGGAAGATAAAAAACGATAAGATCAATTAGAAGGATGCCGATACAAATTAAAACGCGGTAGGTCATACTCATGCTGGCCTCCTCCAACGCAAGTAAATCCCGTCGTTGGCGGGATGATAAGTGATCTAAGCCATCCGCCTCGCCTTGCTCGCATGGCGGGCGTGGAGTGAACTAAAGGCAAGGAATTATCTTTATAATAGTCCTTCATCTTTTAAAATTGACATCGATCGCTGGCCGATGGTGGTGGTCTGTGTCAGTGCCTGGGTAAGATGGTATCCGGCTTCGTGAGCAATGTTGGAGCTGATCATCACCATGGCCGTGTCTATACTTTTTTCTACCACTGTCCAGAGCTCGTTCGGGGCGGATTTTCGGCAAATAAGAATCTCGCTGCCGATCATATTCACGATGGCCGCAATAATTTTTTCGGCACCGGATTTATCTGTCTCGGGAAGGGTCTTGTATACTTCGACGGCCTGGGAGGCCCAGATCAGGCCTGCTTTTATCTTCTCACTCTGGGAAAATGTGATAATGGCGTCATCGATTTCCACAGGAAATATTCTTTCTTAAAAAACCAAAACCTATCTCAAAAATAGTAGATAACGCCCAAGAGCAAGGCGTGAGCCGACGCAAAAGCGCAGCATACACGTGAGTATGTGAGCATTTTAAGGAGATTCACAACGCAGCTATTGGGCGTTAGATGCATTTTTGAGATAGGTTTTATTTTCGGTTGATGATCGACGCCATATACCCGGCGCCGAATCCGTTATCAATGTTAACGACCGCAACATTTGAACTGCAGCTGTTCAGCATCGCAAACAGTGCCGTCAGGCCGCCCAGGTTGACGCCGTAGCCCACACTGGTGGGT
>JASFGZ010000513.1:0-3697 GCA_050123495.1 Desulfobacterales bacterium | reverse complement strand
AAGGATGCAGATTCCCGCACGTTTGCGTACAGCGAAAGGTAAACTTGCCGGCTTTATTCGTCACAAATTCGACTTCAGAAACCCTGTCCCAGTCGGCCTGAAGTTTGCCGTTCTCGTCTTCCCAGGTGTACTTTAGAAAGGTCGCACCTTTTCGCATGATAAATTCAACCGGATGTCCATCCAGAAGGAAACCGTGGGTGGCATCAAGGCTTGTGGGCTTTAAAACAATCTTATCGCCTTGATTTACAATGATCCTTGATGGGGAATAGCCGTACTTTTTGGCCTCCAGTGAAAGGGTGTGGGTACGGGTCTCGGCGGGAAATAATTGAAGAGACAGCGGAACGATCACTGCCACGACCAGAGTCAAAATAATTAAAATCCAGGCTTTTTTTCTGTTCATCTTTTCAAAGATAAAGGTGTCAGGTGTCGGGTTTCAGTCGTCAGGCCTCTGGCTACGGCCGGAAGCCAGAAGCGAGAAGCCAGTAGTTAAAACGCTGACACCTGAACACTGAAACCTGAAACCGTAGTTATCACGATTTTTGTAAATTACTTGCGAGACGCAACACTTGAATCAGTTTGTTGGTTTCGGATTTGAATCGGCAACATAGCTGTCGGTCAGGTACTCAAACAAAGCGATTGATTTCTTACCTTCCCACTCCCGTGGTCCCAAGGCCTTGCCGATTATTCTTCCGTTCTTATCGAGAATAAATGTAGTGGGTATGGAGTATATGCCCAAACCGGCGCCGAAATCTCCGGTTATGTCCAAAAGGATTAAGAAGGTCAGTTTGTGTTCCTTATAAAATTGTTTTACCCGTGCAGCCGATTCCTGTAAATTTATCGCCACCATTACAAAATCTTTGTCTTTAAACTTCTGATGTAATTTCTCCATGGACGGCATCTCGATAACGCAGGCCAGACACCAGGTGGTCCAAAAATTGATAAACACTATTTTACCCCTGAATTCGGAAAGGCTGATGGGTCGGCCGACTGGATCGCTGAGCCTGATCTCAAGCGGCTCGCTGTCTGGGGGAATTTGAAGAACGCCCACATCGCTAAATAGTCGCTCTAATTCCTGGTTTTCGGTCTTGGCAAAAAGATCGATCTGTAAAAAGCCAAGGCCAACGAACCCAAAAATGATCAGCATCAGAAGTATATAAACGGTTTTATGGTTTGTTTTCATTATGATCACTTCTCTTTGTTCAGCGTACATTGATCGCGGGCTACAATGCAAACTTATTTAAAAACGGCAGCAGACCAGGAATTAAAATGAGCTTATTGGTAAAAATCATCAGACCCAATATGACCATGATAACACCGCTGGTGACTTCCAGAAATCGCAGGTATTTCTTAATTCGGTTAAAAAATCTCCAAAACTGATTTATGCCGATAGCTGTCAATAAAAAAGGGATCCCCAGCCCCAGGGAATACATTAAGAGCAGAAAAACGCCCTGGTTTACCTTTTCCAGAGTACCGGCATAAGTCAGAATACCCCCCAAAATGGGGCCGATACAGGGAGTCCAGCCAAAAGCAAAGGCAGCCCCGATGAGCACCGCCCCGACATACCCGAATCGCTTATCTTTAATTTGAAATCTGGCCTCTTTAAATAAAAATCGGGGCCGAATAAGACCCATCAGGTAAATGCCGAAGAAAATGATGACCACTCCCGCCAATTTTGTCAGGATAGATATTTTTGACGAAATAAATGTACCGATCCAGGTGGCAGTTGCTCCCAGCAAAATAAACACTATGGAAAACCCGGTGATAAAGAAGATCGAACTATATAGAATAATTCGTTTTTCTTTGCTCAAAAAAGGCGTGCTAACGTTTTTTTCTCTTATCTCTGCAAATGAGACGCCGGATATAAAGGAAATATATCCCGGCACCAGGGGCAAGACACATGGTGACAAAAAAGAGATCAAACCGGCGGCAAACGCCATATAGAATGAGACATCAGGCAAATTTCATCACCTTTTCTTTGGACTGCAAATGAAACATTAACCGGTCTCACTCGCCGTTTATTTATAAAGAACACCGGGAGTGCCCCGGGTGAGATCCAGTTGAATCGTAACATCCCCATTTTCAGGTACAACGACAGCCTTTTTTTGGGTCTTTAATTTTTCGTGCCAGGTTTTGACGAAATATTTTCCCGGAGGAAGATCCTTTACGCCGGTTAAACCGGTTTGTTTGAGAGTGATTGCGTCCGGGATTTCAAAACGTCCCTGCTTATCGGTTACGGCAAAATACGGGCTTTTCATCACCAGTATATAAGCCGCCATTTCCGCGTGCACATCACAGCGCAGCTCCACAATTCCGGGTTTATCGAAGACCACGGATTTGCTCTCGCCGGCCTGGTAACTTCCCAGGTTAAATTTTTTGGTGCGCGACATCGAAAAAACATTATGATCCACCTTGTCATTATTCGGAAAATCAACCGTGGCGCCTACCAGAACCGGCAATACATGCGGGACGAATTCCAGATTGCGTTGGTCCATAACGAATTTTGCTTTTGAAAGATCTTCGGTGCCCGGGGGGGTCTTGGTCAGATATACCAGGATATTTTCGGGCGTCCGCAGTCCTTTCACCTTTACTGTTCCTTTAATATTGCCGGCGACGACCTGATTGGAAAAAAACATGATCGTAAAAAAAACAAATGAAAACACGAGTGTTAAATACTTTCGCAACTTTATTACCTCCTGAAACTACCAGACACTGCTGGTAATTAAGATATCTTCGACATCCCAGTTTTTTATCTTTGCCAGCGCCCTGTTAGCCGGACGGTAGATGAGACTGGCTTCGGCCGTGGGCTCGTCATCAGGGTCTTCGATAAGGAATTCGAATTTAAGAGTTACGGTCTTTTTCGGTCGAATGCGCGTATCAGAGACAATCCGGGTGGCTTTCCAAAAGGGTACATTCAGATTGCCCGCATCATCACCCAGTACCCGCGCAAAGACCGCCCCCGGAAGCCCGGCATAATTTCCCGTTTTAGCATTTCCCTTTCCGGTCCAATCCGGAAGTGTGCTGCCTTTTATCATTTTAAGGGATTTACCACTGGAGTCCGTGGCCTTGAGCAGCAGCATCACACTGCGCATGGTCTCCCCGGTAGGCACCCAGTGACCGCCGTTGGTGTTGGTGATGAAAGCCGTAATCGTCAGTTTGCCGTCTGAAACCGTTCCTTCCAGCTCCAGAGAGAGGGCGGTTTTCAGCTGGGTTTCGGTACCCCCGTCAAAATGATGCGGCCGAATGTTTTTCGGTGACCTGAAGTTGCCCCACATATGACGTGCATTGCCGTCGACAACATAATTATCATACGGCAGCATTTCTTTGCGCCAGCTCATATGACAATCCTGGCATTTCTTGCCTTTGTTGGCATCGCCGGCAGGAAGCTCGTCCTGCCACTGCTTCCACTCCTGATAGGTCGTCTGGATGGGGATGGAGGTTTTGTCTTTCAGACCGAATGCCTTCCATTCTGAAGTTGAATAAATTTTACTGCTGTCCCAGACGCTGCCTCTCTCCAGCTTCTTGGACTGGCTGTGGCACAGGGAACAAAACTGCCCCTGATCAAAGACCGGGTTATACGATGCCGCCATTGGCGGTGCAACCACATCATCATAAGGACCAAAAACAAGAATAGAGTTACCCTGGACAGGCGTTTGCCTTTCATGAACGGCGGTCGTCTGACTAGGTTTGGTCTTGTCCT
>JASFGZ010000512.1:0-3699 GCA_050123495.1 Desulfobacterales bacterium | reverse complement strand
AAAGAATTTTAAAATATGGCATTTTTATGCAATACTAATATACGGGAAATTGTATTGAATGCCATGGTTTCATGAGTTTATCACCTGAATCCATGAGCGCTAACATTTAGAGGCGACATATACCGGAGTTTGCATGCGTGTGTTTCGAAAATTGATAGGGACATGGCTGACCGCTATTTTGGTGATCGGTCATCTGACACCCCAGGCCGTTTTTGGCCTGACTGTCAAAGAAGAAGAAGAGATGGCGAGGTCTTTCCTCGGCATCATTTATAAACATTATGAAATTATCGAAGACCCCGCTATTGTAAATTATGTTAACAAGGTCGGGAACCGAATTGTTGCGCATTTGAAAGAACCTTTATTTCATTATCGTTTTTTTGTCATTAATACACATACGTATAATGCGTTTGCGATTCCGGCCGGCTACATTTTTATCAATAGCGGTTTGCTGATGGCCATGGACAATGAAGAGCAGCTGGCGGGAATTTTGGGGCATGAAATTGCCCATGTCAATGCGCGCCATATTTCCCAAAAAATTGAGAGGTCAAAAAAAATTGGGTGGGCCGGAATGGCGGGGATGGCGGCCGGCGTCCTGATGGGATTGGCCGGTGCGGGAGGAGGCGCATCACAGGCCGTGTTGAAAGGTTCGCAGGCCGCGACTCAAACTGCCGAACTGTCTTATAGCCGCGAAAACGAAATGCAGGCCGACCAGCTGGGGCTGATTTATTTGAATGACGCCGGATATGGCGGCGAAGGGCTGCTCAAAATTTTAAAAGCCATGCGCGCCAGACAGTGGTATGACGCCACACAGGTTCCGACATATTTGATGACCCACCCGGCGATCGATGAGCGCATTGCGTATATCGATGGACAGCTTGCCTCAGCGCCCAAAACCTCTAAACCGCAGGCCCAAGAATCTTCCGATGAATTTCAAAGAGTTCTCACCCATCTGATGACCCAGTATGGTGATGAGAATCTGGTATTAAGAGAAACTGAGGCTGCTGTAAAAGATAATCCGGCCGATCTGTTGGCCCGTCACCGCTACGGCCTCATTTTGGCCCGGGTCGGCCGGCGTGAGGAAGCCATTGATCAGCTCAGAATGGTGCTGGAAAAAAGAGCATTTGACCCTTACATATTAAGGGACATCGGCCGGGTTTATTTTTTAGATGGGAAATATCAGCAGGCACTAAAAATGCTAAAAACGGCCCGTAATAAGATTCCGAATGATGCGGAATGCGGGCTTTTCCTCGGGGAGCTGCAGCTGGAGCTTGGCGCATTTGATGACGCCTCGGCCGTTTTTTTAGATATTGTTAAAAAAAACCCTACCTATACGCAAGTCTACTACTTTTTGGGTCAAAGCCTGGGTAAACAGGGCGAGTTAGCAGACGCCCATTATTATCTTGCCGTCTTTCACTCTCGCAAAAGAGATTACCAGACGGCTGTCATTCAGTTACGGCGTGCCTTGAAATATGCCAAAGATGCTGAAAAGAGAGCGAAAATTGAAAAGGCGCTGAAACAGCTTGAGGACTCACTGTCCAAGGCTAAGAAAAAATCAGGATAGCAGGATAGACAGACACCACAGCTGCCTGCCGCCAGCGGGCAGATCGTCTTAACACGTCTCAGCGTGAGGGATTTTAGTTGCGGTCAAAATGAGAAAACTGCATCGAAAAGGTTCCGCGACCCTGGGATGCAGACCGCAGAGTTGTCGAATAGCCGAACATTTGTGACAGCGGAACGGTTGCACCGATAACTTGAGCCCCGCCCTTGTGTTCGATGGATTCGATTTTTCCGCCTCTGGAATTCAAATCGCCGATCACATCCCCTATAAAAGCCTCCGGCACAAAAATCTCGACCGTCATGATCGGCTCGAGCAAAAACGGATCTCCTTTAGACAGCGCCTCTTTGCAAGCCATTGATGCACTGACTGTATAAGCTAATTCGGTTCCCAGCGCCTCTTTGTAAGTCGCAGCGGTAAGCTTGGCTTCGACGTCAACCACCGGATATCCCATCAGTGCGCCGCTTTCCAAAGACTCCATTACCCCTTTTTCAACGGCAGCGATATATGCTGGCGGCAAGATGTCGTCTGAAATTTCGGTCGTGAATTTTTTTCCGCTCCCCCGAGGCAAAGGTGCCAAGCTTAAAGAAACCTCACCGAATTGACGCTGGCCGGTGATCTCTTTATCAAATGTGGCTGCGGCCCTTGATGTCTTTTCAATGGTTTCCCTGTAAACAACCTGGGGTTTCCCGACATTCACATTGGTTCTAAACTCGCGCTGCATGCGGCTGATAATGATTTCCAGGTGCAGTTCTCCCATGCCCGATAGAATCGTCTGGCCGGTATCTTCATCCTTTCGCACTGTTAGTGTGGGGTCTTCGGCCATAAATTTTGTCAGGACCGCATCCATTTTTTCCTGATCCGCATGGGTTTTGGGCTCTACAGCGATGGAAATGACCGGTTCATAAAACTCAATCTTTTCCAGCAAAAGCGGATGTTCGCGGGTGCACAAGGTTTCGCCGGTTGAAGACCCTTTTAAACCCACTACGCCTACAATACTTCCCGCACCGGCGCGGTCCACGCGCTCGCGGCGGTTGGCGTGCATACGCAATATGCGGGCAATTTTTTCCTTTTCATTACGGGCCGGATTAAATACCTCTCCGCCGACTTTTAACTGTCCGCTGTAAACCCTGACAAACGATAATTTGCGGCCCTCCATCATCGCTACTTTAAAGATCAGAGCCGCCAGTGGTTGGGAATCTTTGGGCATGCATTGAATGATCTCACCGGATTCAGGATGCTCTCCTTCAATGGGAGGGACGTCAATGGGGCTTGGTAAAAATTGCACAATGGCATCGAGCAGCGGCTGGATGCCTTTATTCTTTAAGGCTGCGCCACACAGGACGGGTACGAGCTTTAGATCGATGGTGGCTTTTCGTATTGCAACCAACAGTTTGGCCGTATCGATCGGGGCTTCCGCCAGATAGGCCTCCATGAGATCATCGTCATACTCGACAACCGTTTCAATCAATTTTTCGCGGTATTCCTCGGCTGTGGCGATAAATTCCGGTGCAATCTCCCGGATTTCGTACTCCGCTCCCAGGGTCTCATCATCCCAGACGACCTGGTTCCATTGGATCAGGTCGATGATGGTCTGGAAGTCATCCTCCATACCGCTCGGAAGCTGAACAATAAGCGGATGGGCATTGAGGCGCTCCTTCATCATCTCAATAGTGCCAAAAAAATCTGCTCCAACGCGGTCCAATTTATTGATGAAAGCGATTTTGGGAACCTTGTATTTGTCTGCTTGACGCCACACCGTTTCAGACTGGGGTTCGACACCTTCCACGGCGCTGAAAACGCCGATAGCGCCGTCCAATACCCTCAACGAGCGCTCAACCTCAATGGTAAAGTCCACATGCCCGGGCGTATCAATAATGTGGATTTCCGTATTTTTCCACTGGCAACTGGTGACAGCAGATGTAATCGTAATGCCCCGCTCTTGTTCGTCAGGCATCCAATCCATCACGGCCTCGCCATCATGGACCTCACCGATTCGATGCGAACGGCCGGTGTAATAAAGGATCCGCTCTGTTACCGTCGTCTTACCGGCATCAATATGCGCAATAATGCCGATGTTTCTTACATTTCCGATTTTTGCACTTGCACTCATCGTATCAACAACATGTTCGCTTTTACCGGAA